>JAYEHI010000125.1:0-35002 GCA_034659455.1 Campylobacterota bacterium
ATTATCGTGCAGCTCGCCAGGATATGATAGCCTCAAACATCGCTAATGCTGATACTCCTAACTACAAGCCTCGTGACATTAGTTTTGAGAATGCTTTAGCGGCTAAAAGAGCTGAAATATTTCAAGACAATACTGCACAGCTTAAGATGGCTAAGACAGATGATAGTCACATGGCATTTAAAAATGAGAAGTCATCTACTCTACCGACTACTTTCTTTAGAGATGGTCATATGGCTAGAAATGATGGGAATAGTGTAGACATAGATGTAGAAACGACAGAGATGAGTAAAAACTCCGTCATGTTTAATGCCCTTGTCAATGCAAAGAAAAAAGATGGTCTTATCTTTAAAAGTGTTATAGAAGCTTCACAAAAAGTAAACTAAGGGATAAAATATGAGTAATTTCATGAGTAGCTTTGATATCAGTGGATACGGTTTATCGGCTCAAAGAGTGCGTGTTAACACTATATCGAGTAACATCGCAAACGCTCAGACCACTAGAACTGAAGAGGGTGGTCCCTACCGTCGTAAAGAGGTAGTTTTTAAAGCTGTTAACTTCAACGAAGAGTATAACAAAGCACTCTCTGGAACTACGGGGAGTTCAAAATATGAAGACCCTTTAAACGAAGGAACTTTTGGAAAAACTGTAAATCCTGCTATAATGAGTGTACTAGTTGACAAAATATCTCGTGATGATTCAAAACCAAAAATGAAATTTGAGCCAAATCATCCCGATGCAGATGCAAGTGGGTATGTAGCATATCCAAATATTAATCCTGTAATCGAAATGGCCGATTTAGTAGAAGCAACACGCTCTTACCAAGCAAATGTTGCGGCATTTCAAAGTGCAAAAGATATGGCAAATAGTGCTTTAACACTATTGCAATAAGAGGAGATGAAGTTTTATGAGCAATATAAATAGTCTATCTGGCGTTGGTACAGCTGACTTACTCAAACAAAAAAGCAAGGTTGCATCTACGGGTGGAGAAGCCTTTGCAAACCAGCTTAAATCGGCTATAAGTGAAGTCAATGAACTTCAAGAGGAGAAAACTCAAGCAGTAGCTGACATAGCAACTGGACAAGTTAAAGACCTTCATCAAGCAGCACTTGCCATCGGAAAAGCTGAAACAAATATGAAACTAATGCTAGAGATAAGAAACAAAGCCCTCAGTGCATACAAAGAGTTAGGTAGAACACAACTCTAGGAGATGATCAACCCTAACAAAAGTAAAAAAATCCTCTTTCTTTATGCTCTAATCTCTTTAGGGTTTCTCATCTTTTTAAGTGTTATGCTTCTTACAGTTTTAAAGTCACGTCATCTTCCTAGTAGTTATGCTCAGGATAGTTCACGTGCCATAAGAGGAAGTATCATCTCTGCTGATGGCTTTCACCTTGCCACAACAAAAAAACTTTATAAAGCAGTCGTAAATACAAGATACATCGACCATCATAAAAAAGAACTTTTCATAGAGCTCTTTAGTATCTACTCTGGTATAGATACCCACGAGATAAAAAAACGCCTCTCTAAACGCAAGGGTGTAGTGGTGCTCAGCTACAACATTCCTCAAATCCAAGCGCATTATCTTAAAAAACTAGCTCGAGAGTTACGAAGGTTTAAGGTTTTTTTAGAACTAAAAAACCCTATAACTGGGCTACGTTCTATTCACGGTCTCAGCATCTTAGAGAGTGGGGAGAGTCGCAAATACCCTTATGGGAATCTCCTCACTCCTATCATAGGCTATCCACATAAGCTTGAAGACGAGGGTTATACATCTATCAGTGGTGTTAAAGGACTTGAGAAGCGTTTTGACATTGAACTAAGTGCAAGACAAAATGGTAATAGTCGTGGAAAACGCGATGTAAACTCCTATATCATTTTAAATAAAGATAGTTTTACAAAACCTGAGATTGATGGTCTAGATATCAAACTAACTATTCCAATATCACTGCAGATAAAAATAGAGAGAATGCTTGATAAGATGAAGCTAGAACTTCGAGCAAAACAGATTATGATAGCTATCATGGACTCTCAAACTGGTGATGTTTACTCTCTAGCATCTTCAAACAGGTTTCTTCCTAAAAGTATAAAACGCAGTGACTACCCCTCTTTAAACTCTGGTGTTATCGAGTATAGTTTTGAACCAGGAAGTGTCATAAAACCTATCACCTTTGCACTTTTACTTGAAAAAGGGCTAGTAAATCCCTATGACTTAGTTAATGGCCACAATGGTCGCTATAAAATTGGTCGTAAAGTTATCACCGATGAGCATAAGTTTGACTGGTTATCTGCTGAAAATGTAATAGTGCACTCATCCAATGTTGGTATCGCTCAACTCGCACAAAAACTCTCAGGCTATGAGTTTCATCAAGGTCTCAAAGATTTTGGATTTACCACTAAGTCAACACCAGATCTTATTTACGAAAGAGCCGGCTCCATTCCAAGCCCTAAACGACTTGAAAACGAGATATATAAAGCAACCTGTTCATATGGATACGGGATGCATGCAAATCTTATGCAAGTTCTTCGCGCGTACAGTGTCTTCAATAACAACGGGAGAATGGTACATCCAAAAATCGTTGACGCTTTTATAGATGAACACGGTATAGAAGAGAAGACATTTTATGAGGAACAAGTTCAGGTTATTAAAAGCTCAACAGCACAGAGAATGAAAAAAATACTCATCAAAACCGTTGAGAAAGGAACCGGGACGAAAACTAGAACACCAGGATTAACTATAGGGGGAAAGACTGGAACGGCTCACAAGGTTGAAAAGGGTAAATATATCAACAAATACAACACCGCCTTTATTGGCTTTGTGAACGATGAGATAGCTAACTATACCATGGGGGTAGTTGTAGTAGAACCCAAAAAGAGTCAGTTTGCCTCACAAACAGCTGTGCCAGTCTTTAAAAAAGCTGTAGATATTATGATAGAAGATGGCTACTTAAAGCCAAATGTTGTCAAGAAGCCGAGTGTCACCTACAAGGGCCTCCACTAAAACTACACTATTGCCTAGTTCAACTTCATCAATTATCTCAAAATCTCTATTGAGTATCTCAACGTATCCTATCTCTAAAGGCTCCAATATATCTCGCATTCTTTTTTTAATCTCATCAGTTTTAAGATTGTTTGCTGTGATCATCTTTGACGCTTCATACAGAGAAGCCGATATTTTTAGTGCTTCTTTTCTCTGCAATGTATCCAGATAGACATTTCTACTGCTAAGTGCTAAACCATCTTTCTCTCTTACCGTATCAACAGCAACTATTTTTACACTCATAAAAAGCTGTTTAACCATTAGGGTTATAAGATTTAACTGCTGTGTGTCTTTTTTTCCAAAGTATGCATAATCAGGATTAACTATGTTGAAGAGTTTATTTACAACTGTTAAAACACCACTAAAGTGTCCAGGTCTTGTTGCCCCCTCTAATGTATAGCCACGAACTTTTGGAGCACCTAAGCTTACTTCATCATCAGAGTATATCTCATCCGCTTGAGGTAAAAAAACAACATCAACGTCTGCTAATTCGCATATCTTTTTATCAGCTTCATCACGAGAGGGGTACTTATCAAAATCCTCGCCTTTTAAAAACTGTGTAGGATTTACAAATATAGACACAACAACTAACTCACACTCAGCCCTTGCCCTTTTTATCAAAGAGAGATGCCCATCATGTAGAGCCCCCATAGTTGGTACAAAACCCACTTCTTTACTTTGCTCTTTTAAATGATCTTTTAACTCAGATACTTTAGAAATAATCTTCATTTTAAGCCTCTATTTTATATAATCGCAATTATATAATAAATAGGTTTACATTATGGACAATTATGAGTATACAGAACTTTTAAAAAGCATAACACTTAAAATGAGTAACATTAGAGATGTTGTTGAGCCAGATAAAATCAAAACAAGACTTCTTGAGATTGAAGCGTTAGAAAATAGCCAAGAGTTTTGGAATAATGCCTCAAATGCCGCTAAAATTCAAAAAGAGAAAACACAACTTCAACGTAAACTTGATAAGTATGAAGTAGCTGATGATGCTGTCAGCGATGCAAATGAACTCTATGAGATGTCCAAAGAAGAAGCGGATGAAGAGTCCCTAGAAGCTCTTTACTCTGATGCTCCTAAACTTGAGGAGCAGATTCGAAGTATGGAGATAGAAGTACTCTTAAGTGCCGAAAATGACAGTAGTAATGCTATAGTATCTATTCATCCAGGTGCAGGAGGAACAGAGAGTCAAGACTGGGCTGAGATGCTTCTTCGTATGTATAAACGTTGGGCAGAGAGACGTGGGTTTAGTATAGAGGTACTCGATTATCAAAATGGCGAAGAAGCAGGTATAAAAGATGTCTCTTTTATAGTTAAAGGCGAAAACGCTTATGGTTATCTCAAAATCGAAAATGGTATTCATAGACTTGTTCGCATATCTCCTTTTGATTCCAATGCTAAACGCCACACCTCGTTCTCCTCTGTTATGGTTTCACCAGAAGTAGATGATGACATAGATATAGTTATAGAAGATAAAGATATCAGAGTCGATACGTATAGAGCAAGTGGTGCAGGTGGACAGCATGTAAACAAAACCGAATCAGCTATAAGACTAACTCATATTGAAACAGGAGTAGTTGTTCAGTGTCAAAACGATAGAAGTCAGCATAAAAATAAAGCAACTGCTATGAAGATGCTCAAATCGCGTCTGTATGAGCTAGAACTTGAAGCTCAAAAAGCCAAAGAAGCTGGAGTAGCAAAAAGTGAAATAGGATGGGGGCATCAGATACGCTCTTATGTTATGCAGCCCTATCAACAAGTCAAAGACACACGCTCGAACGAAGCACTCTCTAACATATCGGCTATTTTAGATGGTGACATAGATAAGATGATTGAGGGAGTCTTAATAGCGCTCAATCGCACTTAACTCTCTTCCTTTTTCTTTAAAAAACTTGACCCTAATGATAGTACTCCAAGCAACATTATAAAATAAGTAACATATTCTAACTGTTTTTTCTGTTTCTTTTTGAGTTCATTTAAAAACTTTGAACTATTGCTCTTATTCTGTGTAATTTTACTACTCCCAGAAATACTCGCTTCCATTCTAGCAAGGTTTGCAGAGGCTAAGTCGTTTTGAGTCGCTTTAGGTTGTGCTACTACCCAAAACTGAACAACAAATCCCACTAGCAAAAATAGACCTCCTATTGTTCGTAATATCAGCTGCTGGTGCTTTAAAAAAAAATCCAATCTCTCTCCTTTTTGCTTATTATAAACAAGATTATGTCAAAATTCGCTTATGAATCTACTAAAAGAATTTTCACTTAATGATAAATGCTCCTATCTCAAAGACAAAAGCCAAACGACACACTATAAGATTATAAACAACTGTGACTCCACTACATGTCAAGAGTTAATTGAAAGGGGCTATAGACGTTTTGGACGAATGTATTTTAGACCAATATGTGCAGATTGCAATGAGTGCCAAAGTATCAAAATAGATGTTGACAACTATCATTTTTCTAAATCGGCGAGACGGATAATAAAAAAAGCTTCTCACTTGGAAGTCTATATACAAATTCCAAGCTTAACCAAGGAGCATTTAACACTATTTGAGAAGTATCATCTCTTCATGCATCACAAAAAATCATGGGACTACAACGAAACAACAGCCGACCACTACTATAACTCTTTTGTTGTAGGGCACCAAGATTTTGGCTATGAAGTACTCTACTTTGATGAAGGTAAACTCATAGCCGTAGATTTAATCGATATACTTGAAGATGGAATATCTTCCATATACTTTTATTATGATCCTAACTATTCTCACCTCTCCCTAGGGAAATATTCTCTATATAATCAAATAAAATTTGCTAAAGAGAAAAATAAAAAATGGATATATTTAGGATACTATGTAGAAGATTGCCCATCTCTCTCATATAAGGCACAATACAAACCCTATTTAACGTTAGATGGACGACCAAATGAAAATGAAGTTTTTAATTGGTTTTAGTGAGACAACTCTTTCTTTTGTGTTTCTCTAATTTTTAATTTTTGACTCATTAGGTCTTTTTGTAGTTTCTCTTCTAGTCTCTTTTGAGACTCAAGGTCCATAGCACGAATTCTTTTTATCTTCTCTTCTTGAAGCATCTTTTTAGATTTTTGTCTCGCTCTTTGAGCATCTTTGAGTGCTTTTAATTTTGCATCTTCCTCAAGATACTCATCAATTAAACCCGAAGAGTTTATATCATCACTATGTAGATAATAGTAATCAATAATCTCTTTTTTATGCTCAACTCTATCTATAGTTCCACTATTAATAATTTGAGTAAATACATCAAAATTATCATTTTTCATTGATAGTTTATATTTACTCTTAACATCTCTTAAATAGTAGTCGTTCTTTTTTGAAAGTTCTCTTAGTTTTTTAAGATAAGCTTTTTTAGCTTCACTAGAGCTTTTATTCTCTAGTGTATATCCCTCATCTTTAGCTTTTTCAACATCAGCAATATATTTCTCCAGTTCACTTAATGAGAGTTGATAGCTATCAATATCTTTGAGTTTTTTAATACTATCAATATTATTGTATATAACATCACCAAGTGCAGCATAGGGTTTTGGATTTGGCATATCTGAAAAGAGTTGTGTAGTTAGAAATATGGTAAATATAAAAGTGATTGTAAGTTTTGACATAATATACCTAGTTTTTATTGCATTATAGCAGTTTTTTATTAGGTTTTAGAAGCTTACTCCCAAAAGGGAGTGAAAAACAGTGAAAGACTAACCGTTTCTCTTTTTCTGAATCTCTTCAGATACTGCTTTTGGAACTTCAGCATAGTGATCAAACTCCATTGAGTATGTTGCACGTCCTTGAGTTGCTGAACGAAGGTCAGTTGAGTAACCGAACATTTCAGAAAGTGGTACGTGTGCATCAACAATTTTGCTACCTGCACGGTCACCCATAGAGTTAACTTGTCCACGACGTCTGTTAAGGTCACCGATAACGTCACCCATATTCTCTTCTGGAGTCTCAACTTCAACTTTCATCATTGGCTCTAAGATAGAAGGTTTTGCTTTACGACAAGCCTCTTTAAATCCCATTGAAGCAGCAAGTTTAAACGCCATCTCATTTGAATCAACATCATGGTAAGAACCATCATAAAGTGTAACATCAACATCTTCCATTGGGTAACCAGCAAGTACACCATTACCCATAGCCTCTTCACAACCTTTCTTAACAGCTGGAATAAACTCTTTAGGAACAGATCCACCTTTAATAGCATTTGTAAATACAAATCCTGTATCAGCTTCACCTGGCTTAACTGTAAGGTAAACATGACCAAACTGACCACGACCACCAGACTGTTTAGCGTATTTGTACTCTTGTTGTACTTCTTCTTTAATAGACTCTCTATAAGAAACTTGTGGAGCACCAACTTCAGCTTCAACAGAGAACTCACGTTTCATTCTATCAACAAGGATTTCAAGGTGTAACTCACCCATACCAGAGATAATAGTTTGACCAGTCTCTTCATCAGTGTTAACACGGAAAGATGGATCTTCTGCAGCTAGTTTACCAAGTGCGATACCCATTTTTTCTTGGTCAGCTTTCGTTTTTGGCTCAACTGCAACAGAGATAACTGGAGCCGGGAAGTCCATTCTCTCTAACACGACTTTCTCATCACCTTGACATAAAGTATCACCAGTAGTAGTTGACTTAAGACCAACAACCGCACCGATTTCACCAGCATAAATCTCTTTAACTTCTTCACGTTTGATAGCATGCATCTTAACGATACGACCAATTCTCTCTTTTTTATCTTTAGTAGAGTTGTGAACGAATGAACCTGACTCTAAAGAACCACGGTAAACACGGATAAAAGTAAGAACACCAACAAATGGATCCGTCATAATTTTAAATGCAAGTGAAGCGAAATCACCATCGTCAGTTGATGGAACAGCTACTTCAACTTCTTCATCATCCATCATAGTACCCATAATATCAGCAGACTCAACTGGAGATGGAAGGTAAGCAACAACAGCGTCAAGTAGAGTCTGAACACCTTTATTTTTAAATGCAGTACCAACAGTCATAGGAACGATATGCATATCAAGAGTAGCAGCTTTAATTGCAGCCATTAACTCCTCTTCACCTATCTCTTCACCCTCTAAGAATTTTTCCATTAACTCTTCTTGACCATCAACTGCAGAAACCTCTTCAATCATCTTTTCACGGTACTCTTCAGCTTTTTCTTGGTAGTCTGCACGAATATCTTGAGTATTGTATGCAGAACCCATAGCAGCTTCAGCATCCCAAACGATCTCTTTCATTTTTACAAGGTCAATAACACCTTCAAACTCAGCTTCTGCACCAATTGGTAGCTGAATAGGCACTGGATTACCATTTAAGCGCTCTCTAATTTGACGCTCAACTTCGTAGAAATCTGCACCAGTTCTGTCATATTTGTTAACAAATACAATTGAAGGAACTTTATAACGGTTACGTTGTCTCCAAACTGTTTCTGATTGAGGTTGAACACCACCAACAGCACAGAATACTGAAACTGCACCATCAAGAACACGCATAGAACGCTCAACTTCAATAGTGAAGTCAACGTGTCCCGGAGTATCGATAATGTTAATCTGCTTGCCAGACCACTCACAAGTTGTTGCAGCAGAAGTAATTGTAATACCACGCTCTTGCTCTTGTTCCATCCAGTCCATAGTAGCAGCACCATCATGAACCTCACCAATTTTATGTTCAACACCAGTGTAAAATAAAATTCTTTCTGTAGTTGTAGTTTTACCTGCATCAATGTGTGCAGCAATACCGATATTTCTAACGTCGTTAAGTTTGTGACTTCTTGCCATAGTTTGTACCTTGTTTAAAATTAGTTGAGAGATAAGCTCTTTTATAAATAAAGTCTATTTACTTACAAAAGAGCTTAGTTAAAGAAACTCTAACCATAAAGGTTAGAGTAGTCTAAGTTTATTACTTAAATATTACCAACGGTAGTGAGCAAATGCTTTATTTGCTTCAGCCATTTTATAAGTATCTTCTTTTTTCTTGAATGCAGAACCTTTATCAGTTGCTGCGTCCATGAACTCATTAGCTAATCTTTCAGCCATAGTTCTTTCATTTCTCTTACGAGCTGCATCAATTAACCATCTAATAGCTAATGACTGTTGACGTACCGGGCGTACTTCTACTGGAACTTGGTAAGTAGCACCACCAACACGGCGACTTTTTACTTCTATAATTGGTTTAATATTTTCAATAGCTTCGTTAAATGTGTCTATACCAGTTTTTTCACCACGAGAGCTAATGATATCCATTGCGCTGTAAATGATTTTTTCTGCTGTAGATTTCTTACCATCTAACATTACTTTGTTTATAAATTTCGTCAGTATTTTACTTCCATAAATTGGATCTGGCATAACTGGACGAGTGGGAGCTTTTCTTCTTCTCATTGTTTTTCCTTCAATTATTTTTCAAATTTACTCAGAGTTTAAACTCTGTCATCGCTTCTTAGCCTAAAGGCTAATACTCAATGTTATATTTTCAGCTCTCTTCACATTTTGCAAAATTAATTTTGCGAGTTCACTGCTGAAGTGAACCTAGTGTGACAAAAAATAATCTAGATTATTTTTTTGGACGTTTTGTTCCGTATTTAGAACGAGCAACCATACGGTTAGCAACACCAGCAGTATCAAGAGCACCACGAACGATGTGATACTTAACACCAGGTAAATCTTTAATACGACCACCACGTACAAGTACGATAGAGTGTTCTTGAAGGTTATGACCCTCACCACCGATATAAGAAATAACTTCGAAACCTGAAGTTAATCTAACTTTTGCAACTTTTCTTAAAGCCGAGTTTGGTTTTTTAGGTGTAGTTGTGTAAACACGAGTACATACACCACGACGTTGTGGACATGAATCTAGAGCTGGTGATTTTGATTTTTTAATCACACGTTTACGCTCTTTACGAATCAGTTGATTGATTGTAGGCATACAATTCCTTTTTACTTAATTTTCCAGTAGAATTTAATCCCCTTAATATTTTAAGAGAATTATAGACACGAGATAATACAGAAATAGTAATTAAAGTTAGCTTATTTTAAGTGTGAGTTAAGAGGAGATTGCAGAAGAAGAGTAGTTACTACTCTTCTTCAGCTTGGAATTTTACTTCTTGATCTTTGTAGATACCAGTTCCAACAGGAATAGTACGACCAATAATTACATTCTCTTTTAGGTTATTTAGATCATCAACTTTAGCAGATACTGCAGCCTCAGTTAATACTTTAGTTGTATCTTGGAAAGATGCAGCTGAGATAATACTATCAGCAGATACAGCAGCTCTAGTAATACCAACTAAGAATGGTTCAGCAATCGCAGGACGACCGCCAAGACGAATAATCTTTTGATTCTCTTGAGCGAATTTTGCTTTAGAGATTAAATCCCCTTCGATAAATTTCGTATCGCCAGATTTCAGAATCTTCACTTGACGTAACATCTGTGTGAAGATAACCTCAATATGCTTATCTGCGATATTAACCCCTTGTGAACGGTATACTTGTTGTACCTCAGACACTAGGTAGTTATAAAGTGCTTTAACACCCATAATACGTAGTAACTCGTGAGATGATAAAATACCAGTAGTTAAACGCTCACCAGCATGTACAAAATCACCAGCATTTACAACAGCTTCGTGAGACTTATCAACAAAGTACTCTTTTACAATTCCATTTTCAGAGTTACTAACAACGATTCTTACTTTACCACGAAGCATTTTACCAAAGCTTACAGTACCATCTATTTCAGAGATAAGTGCTGTTGCTTTTGGACGACGACCCTCAAACAGTTCAGATACACGTGGAAGACCCCCAGTAATATCTGATGATTTTTGAAGTGCTTTTGGCGTTTTCGCTATGATATCAGCGATCTTAACTTCAGCACCATCATTAACAAATATAGATGACTTTGGCTCAACAGCATAACGTAGCAGTTCTCCATCCTCAGTAGCAAGTACAATAGTAGGCTTATACTCGTTAGAAATATGGTCATTAACCATAAGACGAGTTTTTCCTGTAAGTTCATCCATCTGCTCAGTCGCTGTAGTACCGATTATAATATCTTCATACTTCACAACACCGTTAGCTTCAGAGATAATAGGATTAGAGTATGGATCCCATTCAGCTATTACAACTGACTCATCACTTGATGGTTTAGCTATCATAGTAGTCGCATCTACACTTTCATTATCATCAGTAACTATCACAGAACCACGTGCTATATAGTGACGAACCGCTTCACGATTTGAAGCATCAACTACAGTTGCAAAAAGACCTTTTTCAGTAACTTCATATCCAGACTTAAGACCTTCAAATCTTTCTAAATAGTCACCTTTAAGTAAGAAATACTTCACAGTCCCCTCTTCTTTTGCAAGAATTTTTTGAGTTACCGGAGCACCATTATCAACTAAAAGCTCTGATGCATAAGGGATACGTGATGGCACATTCCATCCATCTTTAATAGTCTCAACGATAGACTCATCTTCAGCTACTTGAGTTCCATTAGTATACGGAAAGTAGTACTTACCTTCAATTTGACCTGATACACCAGCAAGTTCATTAGGCTTAGCAATCTCATTTTTACGTAGTGAATATCTTACAGTCTCTTTTTTACCAACAAGACTTACTAAAACTTCATCATGAATAGTTTGAATCTCTACTTTACCTTCAAATGGAGCTTTAATTTTAGGTTCAACTAAAAGAACTGCAGCATTTCTTCTGTTGGCAACGATATTTTTACCATCTTTAGACTCGTAAGTTTTAAGGTTGTAGTAACGGATAAAACCTTCTTTATCAGCTATAACTTGTCTCTCTTGTGCAGTACTAGATGCAGTACCACCAACGTGGAAAGTACGAAGTGTAAGTTGTGTACCAGGCTCACCAATAGACTGAGCAGCAACAATACCAACTGCTTCCCCAGTACGAACTATATAACCAGTAGCAAGGTTAACCCCGTAACATAAAGCACAAATACCATCTTCACTTTTACATGTAGTCGGTGTTCTAATATGTGCGGTTTTGATTCCAGCTTCAGCAATTACTTTAGCAGAAACTTCATCAAGTAGTGTCCCTTCTGCATAAAGAATTTCATTTGATATAGGATCAATCACATCGTCAGCTAAAACACGCCCAACAAGTCTATCTTCTAAAGACTCAATTAGAGTATTTTGATCAGATATATCTGAAATCTCAATACCTTCATGAGTATGACAATCGTGTTCAACAATCTTAACATTTTGAGCAACATCAACAAGTTTACGAGTAAGATAACCCGCATTCGCTGTTTTAAGTGCTGTATCGGCAAGACCTTTACGAGCACCGTGTGTTGAAATGAAGTACTCGATTACATTAAGACCCTCTTTAAAGTTAGAGATAATTGGAGTTTCAATAATATCACCACTTGGTTTAGCCATAAGACCACGCATACCAGCAAGTTGGCGGATCTGTGCAGCAGAACCACGTGCCCCTGAGTCAGCCATCATATGGATAGAGTTAAATCCATCTTTATCAGTCTGAACAAGTTCCATCATCTCTGATGCTAGAGTGTTGTTAGTATCAGTCCATACATCAATAATTTTATTGTAACGCTCTTGCTCAGTTAAAAGACCCGCTTCGAACTGTTTTTGAATCTCAATAACTCTTGCTTTAGACTCAGCAATTTTTGCTGGTTTCATATCTGGCACACGAATATCATCTGCAGAAATAGATACACCAGATTCAGTCGCATGTTTAAAACCTAAATCTTTTAATTTATCTAAGAAACCAGCAGTAATACCAACACCACCATGCTTTTGAACATAATCAACTATCTCATTAATAGCTTTTTTCTTCATCGTTTTATTCCAAAGTTCAGCAGGAACAAAGTCAGGTAAAATAGCTTTAATAAGAAGACGTCCAGCGGTCGTGTGTATGATACGACCATCTACACGAGTTCTTACTTTTGCATGTAGGTCAAGAGCATTGTGCTCTAGTGCGATGTTAATCTCATCAACATTAGCGAAAAGTTTATTAGAACCTTTTACTCCGTTTTTCTCTAAAGAAATATAGTAAATACCAAGTACCATATCCTGTGAAGGAGTAGCGATAGCTTTACCAGATGCAGGAAGCAGTACATTCATAGATGCAAGCATAAGTACTTTACACTCTGCAATAGCTGCAGAAGATAAAGGTACGTGAACCGCCATCTGATCCCCATCAAAATCGGCATTAAATGCCGCACAAACTAGTGGGTGAAGCTGGATAGCTTTCCCATCAATTAGTTTAGGGTGGAATGCTTGAATAGAGAGTTTGTGAAGTGTCGGTGCACGGTTAAGCATTACTGGATAACCATCAACGATTTCAGCAAGAGACTCCCAAACTTCATTAGTTTTATCTTCAATCATCTTCTTAGCAGCTTTAACTGTAGTCGCATAACCTTTATCTTCTAACTTAGCAATCAAGTGTGGCTTGAAAAGCTCTAGAGCCATTTTCTTAGGTAATCCACACTCATCCATTGCTAAAGATGGTCCAACAACGATTACAGAACGTCCAGAGAAGTCAACACGTTTACCAAGTAAGTTTTGACGGAAACGCCCTTGTTTCCCTTTAATAATCTCACTTAAAGATTTGAGTGGACGCTTGTTTGCACCTTTAACTGCATTAGCACGACGACCATTATCAAAAAGTGCATCAACAGACTCTTGTAACATACGTTTTTCATTACGTACAATAATCTCTGGAGCTTCAAGTTCAACTAAACGCTTAAGACGTTGGTTACGGTTGATAACACGACGATAAAGGTCATTTACGTCAGAAACTGCAAATTTACCACCATCAAGTGATACAAGTGGACGTAAGTCTGGTGGAAGAACTGGTAAAACAGTTAACATCATCCAAGCTGGATTGTTTCCACTATTTAAAAATGACTCAATTACCTTAAGACGCTTATTGATAGTTTTTTTCTTCGCTTCAGACTTTGTTTCACTAATTGCTTCTTTAAGATTCGTAAATAGATCAACAAGATCAATAGAGTCTAGTAAGTCACGAATAACTTCACCACCCATACGAGCTTTAAATCCTAACTCACCAAATCTTTGAACTAGAGTTCTATACTGCTCTTCATTTAAAACATCATACTGAAGAACTGGTGTTTTTGCTTCTGCATCGTAGTAAGCTTCTCCACCAGACTCAACGATATATGCTTCATAATAAAGTACACGTTCAAGGTCTTTCATCTTTATACCAAGAAGAGTACCAATACGAGATGGTAATGAAGAAACATACCAGATATGTGCAACTGGAGTTACAAGTTCGATGTGACCCATACGAGTACGACGAACTTTAGTAGATGTAACTTCAACACCACACTTCTCACATACAACGCCCTTGTAGCGCATCTTTTTGTATTTACCACAAAGACACTCATAGTCTCTTACAGGTCCAAAAATTTTCGCACAAAATAGCCCATCACGCTCAGGTTTAAGTGTACGATAGTTGATTGTTTCAGGTTTTTTAACTTCACCATTTGACCAAGACATAACCTTTTCAGGTGATGCAAGGCGAAACTGTAGCTGTTTTATATCTTTTGGTCTTGCTTCTTCAGTTACTTCAACTGGTACTAATTTACTCATTATCTTCTACCTCGTCCATAATCTCTACATCAAGAGCAAGTGATTGTAGCTCTTTTGTTAATACAAATAGTGTTTCAGGAATACCAGAAGCTGGTATTAACTCACCTTTTGTGATTGCTTTATAAGCACGTACACGACCATCAACATCATCTGATTTGATAGTAAGCATCTCTTTAAGTACTGCGGATGCACCATAAGCCTCAAGAGCCCAAACTTCCATCTCTCCAAATCTCTGTCCACCAAATAGTGCTTTACCACCAACTGGTTGTTGTGTAACAAGTGAGTATGGTCCAGTCGAACGAGCATGAATTTTCTCATCAACAAGGTGATGTAGTTTCAGAATATACATGAAACCAACATTTACACGCTCTTTGATCTGCATACCTGTTTTACCATCGTAAAGTGTAACCTTACCATCAGCATCCATATTTGCAAGTTTGTAAAGTTTTTCAAACTCTCCAGCATCAACACCCTCAAAAATTGGGGTAGCAAATCTTACACCACCCTTAGCCCAATCTCTTGCATGTTTTAAGAACTCATCGTCACTCATAGCTCCAATAACTTCTACTGCATTCATCATTCCAGCTACGTCAGCGATAGCAATCATTTTAGAACGCATAGTATCTATGTAATCTTTCTGTTTTGTATCGAACTGCTCTTGAATCTGATTTCCAAGCTCGCGTCCTGCAAAACCTAAGTGCATCTCTAAGATCTGTCCAATATTCATACGAGAAGGTACACCTAGTGGATTAAGACATACATCAACTGAACGTCCATCTTCCATATACGGCATATCAACTTCAGGAACAATATTAGAAACGATACCTTTGTTTCCGTGACGACCAGCCATTTTGTCCCCAACTTTCAGTTGACGTTTAGTTGCTACATAAATTTTTACATACTTAACAACACCATTTGGAAGGATATCATCTTTTTCTAAGATAGTAAGTTTCTCTTCATGCTCATCTCTAAATACACGTTTTTGCTTTTGAAAGTGATTTTTAGTTTTAGTATACTCGTCTTGAATCTCTTCACTAAAAGACTTAACAATTGCATTCATCGCAAAACGATTTACTTCAGCTAGATCAGCACCATTAATTGTGTCACCAGCCTTATAGTCTGTTTCACCAATTTTGATATCTGTACTTAATGGCTCACGAGTCAGAAGTTTCGTTACACGTAACATCTCCTCTTTATCTATCATAAGAAGACGGTCATAGTGCTCACGCTCTAAATAATCTCTCTCCTCTTTTTCAAGCTCAAGTGCACATGTATCTTTGTCATAACCCTTCTTAGTAAATACTTTAATATCTACGATAACCCCTTCCATAGATGGTGGGCAATAGAGTGACTTATTGACAACATGACCAGCTTTTTCACCAAAAATTGCACGTAGTAAACGCTCTTCAGGAGTTGGCTTCACTTCACCTTTAGGAGAAACCTTACCAACTAAAATCATACCACCCTTAACACTTGTACCGATTTTTACAATACCAGATTCATCAAGGTGTGCTAATTCATCATCACGCACATTTGGAATATCACGTGTAATCTCTTCAACACCATGTTTAAGCTCACGAGCTTCTACTTCTTTCTCATAGATATGAACTGAAGTAAACTGATCTTTACGAATCATTCTCTCAGAGATAACAATAGCATCCTCAAAGTTATAACCATTCCATGGCATAAACGCCACCATCGCATTAACACCAAGTGCTAACTCACCTTGATCCATATTTGGACCATCAGCAATAATTTGGTTTTTACTAACAATATCACCAATATTTACAATTGGTTTTTGAGTAAATGAAGTATTCTGATTTGTTCTAAGGTTTTTTTGTAATGGATAATAATCTATATAGATTTCTCCATCTTCTTCACCCATTACGTAAATGTGTTTTCCATCAACTTTTTCTATCTTTCCACCACGCTTAGCTTTCACACACTCCCAAGAATCACGAGCAACAAGTTTCTCAACTCCTGTTCCAACCATTGGAGAATTAACACGTAAAAGAGGTACTGCTTGACGCTGCATATTTGATCCCATTAGTGCACGATTGGCATCATCGTGTTCAAGGAATGGAATTAGTGAAGCTGCAACACCTACAACCATATGAGAAGAAAGGTCAGCATATTGACACTCTGATGCTGGACGCAGTAGTATCTCACCATCTTGTCTAACAGAAATCAAATCTTCAATAAACTGATTGTTTTCATCTAGTTTATTTGAAGCAGCTGCAATCTTAACACCCTCTTCTTGAGTAGCAGTAAGATAAATAACTTCAGAAGTTATTTTCCCATCTTTCATTACCTTGTATGGAGCTTCAATAAATCCATGTTCATTTACTTTTGAGTAAGTTGCAAGAGTATTGATAAGACCAATATTTTGACCCTCTGGAGTCTCAATTGGACAGATTCTACCGTAGTGAGTTGGGTGAACGTCACGCACTTCAAAACCAGCTCTCTCCTTAACAAGACCACCCTCACCTAGAGCCGAAAGGCGACGCTTGTGAGTAACTTCTGAGAGTGGATTTGTTTGATCCATAAACTGAGAAAGTTGCCCACCTGAGAAGAACTCCATGATAGTTGATGTAATCATCTTAGAGTTAATAAGATCATGAGGCATTAATTCACCCATTGGACCACTCATAGTAGAGAGTTTGTCACGAATAGCTTTTTGCATTTTCACAAGACCATTATGTAACTCATTCCCTAAAAGCTCACCAATTGATCGAATACGTCTGTTACCTAAGTGATCTCTATCATCAATATGACCTTGACCATTTTTAACTTTAATAACATATTTTACAGATTCAATAATATCTTCATGAGTAAGAACAGTAACATACTCTGGAATATTCATTCCAAGTTTATGATTCATTTTCATACGACCAACTTTCGTTAGATCGTAACGTTCTGGATCAAAAAAGAGTTGATTTACAAATACACGAGCAGCTTCTTTAGTAACTGGTTCACCTGGACGCATTACTTTGTAGATACGTATAGCCGATAGGTCATTTTCATCTTCTATCTCTTCAGTCTGCTTTAGTAGTTTAAGTGAGTCTGCATCAGCATTAAACGCATTAATAATAGAGCTATCAACACCTTCAGCTAAATCATTTGCAATTTTAAATTCAGTTATTCCCGCTTCAGCTATTTTCTTTAATTTTGTCTCATCTATGTGAGTCATTGTGTCAAAAAGTATTTCACCAGTTTCAGGATCAATAATAGACTCCGCTAAATAACGATCCAGTAAAACTTCAAGCGGATATGCAACTCTCTCTACTCCATCGTCAAGTAGTTTTTGAGCCTTTTTAGCACTTAATCTTTTTCCTGAGTTTACAAGCACTTTACCATTTAAGTCTACTAAATCATAAGAGATTCTCGCTGCATAATCTTTTGGATTAAAATCAATTGAAAAACTATTATCAGCTATGCTGATAGTTTGAATAGGGTAAAATAGTTTTAATATGTCTTGTTTTGAATAACCTAAAGCACGAAACATAATAGTTACGGGAACTTTACGACGTTTATTAATTCTCATATAAAGGATGTCTTTAGGGTCATACTCAAAGTATAACCAAGAACCGCGATCAGGGATTATTTGACCAGTGTAAATAAGCTTATTACCAGCTGTAGTTGACTCTTCTTCTTTAAAGATAACACCAGGTGAACGGTGAAGCTGATTTACAACAACACGCTCAACACCATTAATGATAAACGATGTTCTATCTGTCATAAGAGGAATATCACGAACAAAGATATTTTGCTCTTTAATATCTTTTACGCCAAGTTTTTCTTTAGTGTTCTCATCTCTGTCCCACATTACAAGGCGAGTTTTCATTCTAAGGCTTACTGCATAAGTAAGTCCTCTCTCCATACATTCTCGAACAGTATATTTTGGATTTGCTACTTCGCTACCAATATACTCAACAGTTAGTCTGTTTTGAGTGTCATGAATTGGAAATGCAGATTGAAAAACTTTTTCAATACCACTAGCAGTTCTATCTTTGCCTTCTAGCATTAAGAATTTATCATATGAACTTTGTTGTAGTTGGAGTAAGTTTGGTACTTCAATTTCTTGGGGGGTTTTAGAGAAGTCTACACGAAGACGATTTCCGGAGTATAAAGTGTTTAACATAGGCTAACCTCGATGTATAATTAGTATCAATTCAAGCGTCCTTGAATGATTTTATGAGGCTCTTTTAAGAGCTTAATTTTAATAGTGCTTATAAACGACATAAGGGCACTTTTGCGAAGGGAGAAAATTCTCTTCGCAAAAGCGCCCAGAAATAAAGGGGAAACCCCTTCATTTTAAGTATACATAATGATTATTTAACTTCTACTACTGCACCAGCTTCTTCTAAAGCAGCTTTAGCTTCTTCAGCAGCATCTTTATCTACACCCTCTTTGATTGTAGATGGTAAAGCTTCACAAGCTTCTTTAGCTTCTTTTAGTCCAAGACCAGTAAGAGCGCGAACCGCTTTAATAACACCAATTTTCTTAGCACCAACATCAGTAAGTACTACATCAAATTCAGTTTTTTCAGCAGCAGCTTCACCACCAGCAGCAGCTCCACCAGCAACAGCAACAGGTTGTGCAGATACACCAAATTTTTCTTCAAATTCTTTTACAAGCTCAGAAAGCTCAAGAACTGATAAACCAGAGATAAATTCTAATACGTCTTCTTTAGTAACAGCCATAATGACTCCTATATATAATTTTATTTTTTAAGTGCTATACACTATGTTAGAAGTGAAGACTAAGCTTCTTCTTCTTTTTTCTTTCTAAGTGCGTCGATTCCAACTGCCATATTCGTAATTGGAGCCATCCAAGTAGCTGCAAGCATACCAAGAAGTTCTTCACGACCTGGAAGTTTAGCGAACGCTTCAATTTTAGCTACGTCTGCAGCTTCTTTATCTAAGTAACCTGCTTTGATAACAAATTGCTCATTATCTTTAGCGAAGTCAGCAGAAATTTTTGCAGCTGAGATAACATCGTCAGACCAAATAAAAATATTTGTGTCTTTTATCTCTACACCACTCATTCCAGCATTATTCAATGCGATTGTTGCTAATGTATTTTTAACAACCTGAACACTTGTGTCTTTAGCTTTAGCAGCTTTTCTTAACTGTTCTAATTTATCAACTGTAAGACCTTTGTAGTCACAAATAACTACGGCAGTCGTATCAGCAAAAGAACTCGTTAATTCAGCAATTACTTCAACTTTTTTTGACTTTAACATATAATTCTCCTTTCCCAGACATAACTTCAAGAGGGGCGAGAAAGGCTCGATTAAGCTCACTACCGACACGGTAGAAACCCCCAACTATCTTTAGTCTAAGTGATTCAGATTCCCAAAATGAAAATCTTTATTTTAAGATATAAAATATCTCAAAATAAAAATTTAAATTTATAATAATTAAACGCCACTAGGCGTTTAATTATTTAATGTCTGCTAGTTCTACTAAATCAAGTTTAACAGCTGGACTCATAGTAAGACTAAGAGCAGCGTTTTTGATATAACGACCTTTTGCAGAAGCTGGTTTTTGCTTGTTGATTGCAACAATAAAAGCTTTCATATTTTCTTCAATTTTATTAGTATCAAAAGATGCTTTTCCGATACCTGCATGAATGTTACCTTTTTTATCAACACGGAATGCTACTTGACCACCCTTAACGTTATTGACTGCAGTTGCAACATCTGGAGTAACTGTTCCTGTTTTAGGATTTGGCATCAAACCTTTTGGCCCTAGAATACGACCGATTTGCCCAACGAGACCCATACAGTCTGGTGCAGCAACAACAATGTCAAAGTTAAAAATTCCAGCTTTAATATCAGCTACTAAATCATCAGTACCAACGATATCAGCACCAGCAGCCTTAGCTTCATCAGCTTTAACGCCCTTTGCAAAAACTGCAACACGTACAGTTTTACCAGTTCCATTAGGAAGTACAATTGCACCACGAACCATTTGATCTGCATGACGAGGATCAACATTTAAGTTCATTGCTATTTCAACTGTTTCGTCGAATTTTGCACTTTTTAAATCTTTCATAGCTGCAGAAGCTTCAGCTACACTATAAGCTTTACTACTGTCAATTTTTTCTATTAGTTGTTTATATCTTTTACTCATTTATCAAATTCTCCATATAAAATTCTTCCACATATATTTTAAATCATTGTGGTGGTTGATTATTTAAGGTAAAATTAGTACTCAACCGAGGAGTATTAATCTACTATTTCGATACCCATTGAACGAGCAGATCCAGCTAAAGTGTTTGCAGCCATATCTTTATCATCAGTGTTTAAGTCAGCAATTTTTGCATCAACAACTTCCATTAGTTGAGCACGAGTAAGTTTTCCAACTTTATTTTTAAGAGGATTGTCAGTACCTTTTTTAAGTCCTGCCGCTTTTAAAAGTAGTGCTGAAGCTGGTGGCTCTTTAGTCTCAAAAGTAAAACTTCTATCAGTGTAAACTGTGATAATCGTAGGAACCTTAAATCCCATCTTATCTTTTGTTTTTTCGTTGAATGCTTTAGTGAATTCCATGATGTTAACACCACGTTGTCCTAAAGCAGGTCCTACTGGTGGTGCAGGATTTGCTTTACCAGCATCAATATGTAGCTTTATGTAACCATCTATTTTTTTTGCCATTTTATTTTCCTTATTCTTTTATTGTTGCTTTAGCTACGCTAATTTTAAGTCTCTATAAAACCTGAAATTAACGTAGCATTAACTACATTATATTATTTTTTCTACTTGAGTGTAAGAGATGTCTACTGGAGTAGCTCTTCCAAAAATAGATACGTTTAACTTAAGTGTTCCGTGTTCTAAGTCATACTCGTCAACAGTAGCTGTGAAGTTTGCAAATGGACCTTCTATAATACGTACTGTCTCACCATTATCAAAAAATACTTTTGGTTTTGGAGCTGCACGATTATTAACACGATCAAGAATTACATTAATATCATGATCACTTAAAGGAGTTGGTCTATTTCCTTCTCCAATAAATCCTGATACTTTAGGAACAGATTGAATTATGTGCTGAATTTCAGTATTTAATTCCATTTTTGCAAAAACATATCCTGAATATAGTGATCTTTCAGTTACTTTTTTCTTTCCATCTTTCACTTCAATTACATCTTCTGTTGGGACGATAACTTCCGTTATAGACTCTTGAAGACCCATCTCTTCAATAATATTAAAGATTGCATCTCTTACTTGTCTGTCGTTTCCGTAGGTCTGTATAGAGTACCATTGTTGTGCCATTTTAACTCCTTAACCTAATATAGATGACATTACCGATGACATCAAGAGATCAACAAGTGCTAAAAAAGCCGCGATTACAGCAACAACTATCACAACTGAGATGTATGCTTGCTTAACTTGTCCACCTGTAGGAAAAATTACTTTATCTAGCTCTAATCTTGCATTTCTTACATGTTTACCTAAGTTCATCATTGTATTCCATTCATTTTAAATATCATTTATTATAAATAGAGCCAAAAAGCTTTACTAATAATAAATGGTGGCAGGCGTGGAGGGACTCGAACCCCCAACACCCGGATTTGGAATCCGGTGCTCTACCATTGGAGCTACACGCCTATAAAGAGTTAGAGTAAATCCAACCCAAACTCAAAGAAGAGAAACTGTTATTACAGTTTCATCTCTTTGTGTTGTGTGTGCTCACGACACCATTTACAGTACTTACGTACAGTAAATTTTTCTGTGTGAGTCTTTTTATTTTTAGTTGTGTGATAGTTACGTCTTGTACACTTTTCACAACCTAAGTGAATTGCTTCTCTCATTCTATTAACCTTTAATGCTTATCAAAAATTCGCTAAAGCGAATTATTTGATAATTGATGCAACAACACCAGCACCAACAGTTCTACCACCCTCACGGATAGCGAAGTTAGTACCTTCTTCCATTGCAATTGGGTGAATTAACTCAGCAGTAATGCTTACATTATCACCTGGCATAACCATTTCAGTACCTTCTGGTAAAGTAATAGCACCAGTAACATCAGTAGTACGTACGTAGAACTGAGGACGGTAGTTTGAGAAGAATGGAGTATGACGACCACCCTCATCTTTACTTAGAACATAAATTTCTGCAGTAAATGTAGTGTGTGGGTTAATTGTACCTGGCTTACAAAGTACTTGACCACGTTGAACATCATCTTTACCTATACCACGAACAAGAATACCACAGTTATCACCAGCTTGACCTTGTTCCATCTCTTTACGGAACATTTCAACACCAGTAACAGTAGTTTTCTGAGTATCACGGATACCCACGATTTCTACTTCTTCACCAACATTAATAGTACCACGATCGATTTTACCAGTTACAACTGTACCACGACCAGAGATTGAGAAAACATCCTCAACAGGCATTAAGAAATCTTTATCAGTTTCACGAACTGGTTCTGGGATATATGCATCAACAGAAGCCATAAGTGCTACGATTTTTTCTGACCACTCACCAAGAGTACCAGTTTTTGCTTCTTCAAGAGCTTTAAGTGCTGATCCAGCTGTGATTGGAGTATCGTCACCTGGGAAGTCATACATGTCAAGTAGTTCACGGATTTCCATCTCTACTAGTTCCATTAACTCTTCATCATCAACCATATCTTCTTTGTTCATGAAAACAACGATGTAAGGAACACCAACTTGCTTAGAAAGAAGGATATGCTCACGAGTTTGTGGCATTGGGCCATCCGCTGCTGAAACAACAAGAATAGCACCATCCATTTGAGCAGCACCAGTAATCATGTTCTTAACATAATCCGCGTGACCAGGACAGTCTACGTGTGCGTAGTGACGGTTATCAGTCTCATACTCAACATGTGAAGTAGCGATCGTGATACCACGCTCTCTCTCTTCTGGAGCATTATCAATTTGATCATAATCCATAAGTGCTGCACCATTAGATACCGCTAATACTGCTGTAATTGCAGCTGTTAATGTTGTTTTACCGTGGTCAACGTGTCCGATTGTACCGATGTTTACGTGGGGTTTCGTACCACGTTCAAATTTTTCTTTTGCCATAGTGTCTCCTACTTAGTTTGTGAATTGAAATGGAATTATACCCAAAAATCATTCAATTATTGCTTAAAGTTTATTAAAATGGTGCTGACGATGGGATTTGAACCCACGGCCTCTTACTTACCAAGCAAGTGCTCTACCCCTGAGCCACGACAGCACATGGTGTTAAGATAAGCAATAATTGCATAATTTTTATTTTATCAATTTCATTAGTTTTTTTGTGATTAGATAGCCATATAGTTATTTATATAATATAAATAGTATATTGTTGTATGAAGTAAGACGAAATTGTACTTCAGCTTCCAGATGTTTTGCGTTTATGGAGCGGGTGAAGGGATTCGAACCCTCGACAGCCTGCTTGGAAGGCAGGAACTCTAGCCACTGAGTTACACCCGCATTAAACTTATGGTGGTGAGAAGAGGAGTCGAACCTCTGAACCCGTAGGGAGCGGATTTACAGTCCGCCGTCGTTGGCCACTTGACTATCTCACCACAAATCATATAAGTAAACTTATATCTTTTCTGGTCTAACACTGTTTCTAATATTCAAATTTCAATGGTGCTGACACGAGGATTTGAACCCCGGGCCTGTTGATTACAAATCAACTGCTCTAGCCAACTGAGCTATGTCAGCATCGAAATTGAGTCAGAATTATAGTGCATTTTATTTTTAATGTCAAGTGTTTTGCTAAAAGTTTATAGAAAATCCATCTTTTAGTATTTCAGGCTCCCATTTTCCTTTATATTCTTCTATTTCATCTGATATTTTCTTAAAGAAAGAGGGCTTTATATGATTGATATATAGTTTCAAATCATCTCGTTTTATCTCTTTTAACTGTTCAAAAACCAATTTAGGAGTAAGATGCTTACTCTCAATTGCTAAAGCTTCAAGCTCATTGGGAAATGAGCACTCAACTACAATAGAGTTTATCCTATCATCTTCTTCTACCTCTTTGACTAGGTTTTCTAAAGAATACGTATCAGCTGTTATAAGCACTGAAGCACTATTTTTTTTGTATATATACCCACAGCTTGCAACAGTGTGGTCAGTTTCAAAGGCTCTTATGGATTCGTTATTGCCTAAGTCATACTCTTTACCAACTTCTAGTTCTGTATATGTAACCGCCATTTCATCTGAAAGTGTTAGTTTTATTTTTGAAAAATCTGGCCATATTGTATTGTTTAAGAAGTTTTCTCTAATTGCTTTTATTGTTTGAGGCAAGCCAATTATATTTAAAGATTTTTTTCTTAGATTAAAATAGTTATCTAATATGTATGCTATGTCAATTATATGGTCCAAATGAGAGTGTGTCATCCATATATTTTCTATATCAATTGACTCTATATTTAACGGTTCTAATAAGTTGCCGGCATCAATGACATTTTTTTTATTTAAAAAAAATGCACTCGTTCCATGTCCTTTTGCCTTGGTCCCATAGGCACCAAGTATAGTTATTTTCTCGCTATGCTTTATTTCTTGTTCTATATAGTTATCTTTAAACTGCTCTCTAACTTTCTTTATTTCATCTAGCTTCTCAAAAAAGAGATCAATCAACTTAGGATCAAAATGCTTTCCTTTCTCTTCTTCAAGTAGTTTAAATATTCTCTCATCACTCCACGCTTTTTTGTAAACCCTATCACTACCTAGAGCATCAAAAACATCTGCAATCGCAGTAATGCGCCCATATATATGAATCTCTTCACCACTTAGTTTATTTGGATACCCCGTTCCATCCCATTTTTCATGGTGTTCATACGCAACTATTGCCGCAGCTTTAAGCAAAGGCCTATCAGAGTTTTTTATCATATGATAACCAAGCTCCGCATGGGTATCCATAATATGTCTCTCATTTTCATCAAAACGACCTGGCTTGTTTAGTATACTATCAGGTATCGCTATTTTTCCTATGTCGTGCATAGGGCTTGCTTGTTTTAACAGCTCAGCCTCTTCAAGACTTAAGCCATAAGCAGTTGCTAGAAGTTTTGAGTACTCCGCAACACGTTTTACGTGGTTTCCAGTCTCTTTGCTTCGACTCTCACCTATAGAGCCCATGGTAAAGACCACCTCTTTTTGCGTCTCTTCTATTTCCAATGCTAGCTTTGCAGATATTAACGTCTCTGCCGCATAAGTACTTGCTAGCGTCAAACGCTCCATATCACGAGTATCGAAGGTTTCAGTCTCGCCTCTATGGTTGATTACTTGAAATGCCCCTATAATATTGTCATCATAATCATACATTGGTATAACCATCATTGATTTTGTTGTATACCCAGTAAACTGATCTATATCTCTGTTGAAGCGTTTATCCTGATATACATCATCTATAAGTTCTCTGTGTTGATTTACTATTGAGTCGCCAACAATTCCAGAATCAATTGGAATCTCTAGTTTTTCTATTCCATGGGCCACCTTTGTCCAGATAGTTTTTTCATCTTCGCTTACAACCCAGATTGTACACCTATCTGCACTTGTTAAAGCTCGTCCCATGCTCGCGAGTACTTCTAAAATATCATCATACTCTTTTAGCGAAGAGACCTCTGCCAAATAAACAAACACCAACTCCAATATTTCGTTAGCACCTAAGCTTCCAACTTTTTTCTGCATAATGACTCCATTGTTATTACTCATATTATATCACTATTTAGTATCCATCTTGTGGACACCCCATTGTTTGCTCTCTTTTATATTCTTCAAAAAATATGCCGAAGGAGTGTCTTTATAGACTTCGACCAGCTCAACGAAGAGAGTCTGTGCTTGTGCAAAGTCCCCACTCTTGTATATAGACAGAGCCTTATCATAAAGTTTTTTGACTACTCTTGACTCTTCACAAGTTGGCATTAGTTCATAAAGTAGCACTGCTTCATCTTTACCCTTAACCTTCACTGGTTCAATCTCTCTAGTGATAAAATCACTCTTTATGCTATTGAATGTAAATTCCGTTATTAAGATATCAACCCCATAGTTTTTTGTCAAACCTTCAACTCGCGAGGCTAGATTTACACCATCCCCCATGACAGTATAGTTAAATCTAGTATTTGCACCTATATTTCCAACTACAACACCAGCGGTGTTTATGCCTATACCGATATGAATCGGTGGTATACCCTCTTTTTTTAGCTCTTCATTTAAGGAGTCTAGTCTCTCTATCATCTCCAAGGCACTCTGACAAGCTTCGTCTGCATGATTTTCTACGTCAACAGGAGCATTGTAAAACGCCATCACTGCGTCGCCGATATATTTATCCAACATCCCTTTATGTTCTAAAACCGCATTTGTCATTGGTGTGAAGTATCTATTTAAAAGACGCACTAAGCTCTGAGCGTCCATAGACTCTGATATGCTGGTAAAACCTCGTATATCACTAAACAAGACACTTAACTCTTTTTTTTCTCCACCTAAAGAGAGAGCTTTTGGATTTTTTATTAGTTGGTCTAGTAAATCTTCTGAAAGGTAACTTGAAAAAGCTCCCCTCATAAATCTACTACTATTCTCTTGCTGAGTAAACGCCACTGCTTCGATACTTGCTATGCTTAAAAGTAAACCTAAAAGAGGATAAAAAAGATCTATATAGAGCATCTGCGAAACGAATAAGTATCGTACGGTTAAATATATCAAAATATACACTGATATATTTATAAAAGTCCTCAGCCTAATACTTTTAATAAAAAAGACTAAAATAAATGGCAAGAAGATGCTAAAAAGCATTATAAGAGTACTCACAACTTCAGGCTCAACAATAAGATGACCCTCTAAAAGGTTAGAAAGAAATGTGTAGTGAAGAAGCGGTCCAGGTATAGCTCCTATGGGACTACTAACGATATCCCCCGCTCCTACCTCTGTAATGCCTAAAATTACTATTTTGTTTTTAAAATACTCAGCTGACACTTTTCCTTGCATTACATCTAAAAAAGAGATTATCTCATACTGCTCTTGCTTATAAAAATTCAACCGAACCAAACCATCTCTATTAAGTGTCATCTCATGCGAGTTTAACTCTACTCTTTTCTCATCGACTCTCGTGATGTCTTTGTCAAACTTTAGCCTTAAACCCTGAATGGCTAAAGAGGGGTAAAGGGTGTCGTTAAAATACATCGAGATAGGGTATTCTCTAAGTTTGTCATCACTTGCTCGAACAGTAGAAAAACTCCCAGAGAGACTGCAAGACTCCAATATCGGCAAGATATTTATCTCAGCATATGGAGCTGAAGCAAACTTTGGCATATTGTTTTGGGCTACTTGAGACTGTAAAAGATCTAAGGATGAGTCGCCTAAAATATCTAACTCCTCTTCATCCATGACTTGAGTAGAGGTGTGTCTTAGGAAAAAACCACAAACACTGGCGTTTAGATTTGAAAGAGATTCTCCTAAAATTAGATCACTCTTCTGCGAGGTAGGCTCTGAGAAAATCATATCCATTAGGACAACGTCCGCTTGAGCTAACTTATCTATACCTTGAGCTAAGATTTCTCTATTCCATGGCCAACGCCCATACTCATTTACACTCGGCTCATCAACTGCTACAAAGAGGATGTTTTTATTAGGGTCTTTCTCTTGTAATTCGAAGTTTATGTCATTAAAACGCAAAGAGAAGCTTTCAAATGGTTCTACTCTATTTAACTGCAAGAGTAGCGATACTAGGACTACTATAGAGATAGCTAACAGATATAGAAGCTTTTCTTTCATCACTTAGTTACTTGTCATATCTTTTATAAGTGCTTCAAAATACTCAAAGTCGCTATTATCATCTTTGTCAAAAGCGTCTTCATTTACGCTAAGCCCGTTAAAAGAGATCTTGTTTCCAGCTTCTAAGTCAAACTCTTTTGTCGGTTCGGCTATAGCATACTTATCTTGCTCGTTTTTAAACTCTTCAAACGCCAAATCTTGCTCAGAAAGATAATCATCAAACTCTTTTTGTACTTTTTTTCTATAGAGCTCAAACTCAGCATCAATTGCACTAACACCTATAAGACCCTCCTGTAGACTCACAGAAGAGTTTTCTGTGGCGTTTATGATAAAAGTCGTCCCTTTTATCCCGATAATGGCAAAAGGTGTTTTCACTTTGAGTGAATTTTTTGAATCTCTTGAAGTTATCTTATATAATACCTTTCCCTCTACCTGCTCCGCTTCACTAAGAGACGAAAAATGAATAGTAGATTTCTCATCTAGTATAAGAACTGAACCGTCAGTTAACTTCAGCTTCACACTAGCATTTTTCGAGCTTATTATCATATCACCAGCAAGCACCTCTTGACCAAGAGTCACTCTGTTCTTTTTTATCGAAGACTCATTTTTAATCTTAACCGTTCCCTTAAACAACTCTACACTACCAATAGCTGCACTCGCATTAACATACGAGAACATACTTATAATAATAGACAATACCATTAACTTCATAATTTACACTCCAAAAATCCTTATTTACCAATTATATCATTTTGTTGATACAATTCGATAATTATTTATAATAACAGAAAAATATTAAAGGTGTAATTATGTTAAAAATACTTTTTTCCCCCTCAGAAGGCAAAAACAGTGGTGGCGATATAACTAAGTCTGAACTTCTTGGAGCAAAAGATGCGAGGGATGAGATTTTACAAGCATATAACGAGATTATTCTTTCTAAAAATGAAGAATCGATTAAAGCTCTTTTTGGCATCAAAAAGTGGAGTGACTGCGAACCATATATAAATGATATTTTTAATTCACCTTTGATGTCTGCGATAGAACGCTATCAAGGTGTAGCATACGACTATCTAAAGTATAATGAACTAGATGATAATTCTCAAAAGTATCTCAAACAAAACACCATTATCTTTTCTAACCTTTATGGGGCAATTTTAGGTGGAGATGCTATTTCCAACTATAAGGTTAAGCAAGGCAACAGCATAGGAGAGATAGTTCCAGAAAAATTCTACAAAGAGAGATTTAGCTACCAGCTTGATCTCTACCTCAACAGTGATGAGATACTAGACCTGCGTGCTGGTTACTACGATAAGTTCTACAAAATCACAAAACCCTACACTACTCTTAAGTTTTTAAAAGGTGGCAAAACGGTGAGTCACTGGGCTAAAGCATATAGAGGTATAGTGCTTCGTGAGTGTGCCAAGCATGATATAAAGTCTCTTGAAGAGTTTATGGCTCTGGAGATAGAAGGATTGAGTGTTACAGAGATTAAAAAAACAAAAAACAGGACAGAGATAGTCTACACCATTAGCTAAGCTATTTTAGATATAAATACCAAAATAGTGGTAGAATACGATTATCAAAATGAGGAAGAGCAGATGCCAGAGGATTCACAAGAGTATAAAGATAAAAAAGCATTTTTTGAGAAGATAATCACTCTCTATGGAAGAAATGTAGTTATAGAAGTTTTACAAGACTCTACTATTGAAGTTCATAAACTCCATATGGCATCTTCAAACAAAACAGATGGTGCTATCAAAACTATACTGGCTCTTGCTAAAACAAGAAAAATAGATATCACATATCATGAAAAAAACTCACTCTCTCGCATAAGCAAAAATGCTAAGCAAGACCAAGGTGTTGCGATAGACATCATCGCTCAAACTTATCTAAACGCCAAAGAATTACAAAATATGTCAGCATTTAGACTCATCGCTCTCGATGGCATTCAAAACCCTCAAAACTTAGGGATGATTATAAGAAGCTGTGCGGCTGGAAATGTAGATGGAATCATCCTACCTAAAAAAAGCTCTGCAAAAATCTCGCCTCTTGTTATCAAAGCGAGTGCGGGAACACTTTTTAAACTCCCTATATACTTCTGTAATACTCTTGAGGATATTTTACCCTCTCTCAATGACACAAAGATATATGCACTCTCATCCCATGCTAAAAGTGACATCTATGACGAGGTCCCAAGTCAAAAAAGTGTGTTTATTTTAGGCAATGAAAGCGATGGCGTTTCAAAAGAAGTTGAGAAGCTCTGTACCGACTCTATCAGCATTCCTATGAAACGCGGTGTAGAGTCACTCAATGTAGCGGTGACCGCTTCACTTATCGCATTTATGAAGTAGTAAACTTTAGTTGATATTTATCATATCAACTTGGGTATCTTGACCCATCTCTAACTCTTTGTGAACATTCTCTACTGGTTTGACATGTGCATCTCTTCCATAGATGTAACTCTGCTCCTCTACGATAACCCTATAGGCTTTGTTTAGCTCTAAAGCTCTCTTTGCTGAGGGTAAAATGAGTTTAGATATATCTCCGTGAAGTTCATCCAGTTTATCTTGCTTGAGTACACCATTTTCAAAGTAATTTGCAAATATCTCTTCATTGTCTCTAAACTCGTCACCTGCGCCATTTTCACTTAGATAGAGACTATACTCATAACGCCCATCCTTAGTCAGGGGTTCTCTCATATTTGTAAACCCCTTTATATCTTGTGTCCAGTGATACCATCCATTTGCATGTGCATCAAACCCAAGTTTTCGCTGGTAGACAAAAGTACTATCTGCTATAGCTCCTATACCGCTATGACACCCTATACAGTAGAGAGTCTCCTCATAGTTTTGAGGACGTAGCTCTCCATTTTCATCTTCGATAAAACCTTGATAGACCCAACCAAGACCAGTCTGCAGACCCTTTTCACTATCCCCTTGTACATTTCTCAAGCGCTCTGGAAAAGCATCTCTCTCTTTTATCTCTGCTAAAGAGGCATTTAAAAGCTGAGAGTAAGAGTTCCATGAGACTTTCTTCGCATAACGCAGCTCTTTCATTCTTGATGCCATAGTAACATTTTGATTTTCATCGAAGTCTATATAGCGAACCGAATGCAAAAACTCTGTATTTTTAGGATATAGCCCTGGAGCTATCAGGTAGCTGTTATCTTCAAGAGCTTTTTTAGCCTTACCAACGTAAGAGATTGAAAAGTTTCCTATTTTTCTTGTAGTGGTATTGTACTCTGGTGTTTGCCAGTTGAAGACTATCTCTTGGCTCATATCTAAAACGCCGTTTTGGTTTAAGTCAACACCATAGAGAGACTCGTTTGTTTCATCTATAGTGATATTTGTCTCTTTGATGAGACTCTCAACTATGCTTAGATTGAGTTTATACACCTCTATGTCAAACTCCCCTGCCTCATTTTGAGAGAAGAGTGAGTCTAGTCGAATGAGCACATCATCTGTACTTCCATTTGTAGGCCAGAACGTTCCTAAAAAAGGATGATAGGCAAAGGCTCTCCATAGAGTATACTCACCATTAGCATCTCTATCAAAACCATCTGCATCAAAATCAAAATAACAATCAGGTGTATACCCATTCCAAACACTATCTTCATTTACATCCCAGTTTAAAGGTAAAGCGTCTAATCTTTGCTTAAGGATTAGTGTTCCGTTCTCATCTTTGTAATTATTTTGGCGAACATAAGAGAGAATCTCTTTATCACTCTGTGCTACAACCTCTTTTGTACGATCTTTGAAGAGGTTTGTAAAGCGATTTTTCTTTGTATACTCGCTAAAATCATAACTAGTCTGAAGATCAGCATCATCTATGTAGTTTGGTTCTTTAGAGTTTATATGACAGCTAAAACATGGATTGTGGACTTGATTATTTTCATCAACTGTTTTTGTATAGCACTGTGAAGTTACATAAGCGGCTCTGTTGTTTATCACTGCATTTGATTTAAACTCGACATTCACTAATAGAGCTGATTTTGTTCTAGTTGTTGTGTTTGTTTCTATTGAAGTATTATTCTCTTGTAGTTCTTGACTTTGTGTAGATGAGTCTTTACTATTGCATCCAAGTAAAAAAGCTAAAAGAGTTATGTATAAAAATGTACTTTTTATCATTGTATCACTTTGTGAAGTGTAGCTACCTTACTCATGATTTTTCTATCGAGTTTTGTAAAATCAAATGGACCAAACACACCCACAAAAGACTCTTCTTCTGGGAGAAAGTTAGAAGCATTGTCATCATCGATTGGGTGTTGTGTTACTAGTGTTTGGTAACCAAAACCATTGATGTTTTTGTACCAAAATGGTGAAGTAGTCTCTGCATTGCTAGGTGTAGTAAATGTACGAGTCAGTGCACCGTTTTCTACATCAAAAGCCCATACAATATTATTTTTATGAGAAGATGTATCTTCACCGATAGTAAGAATGTTTGAGCCTTCTAAGTATGTAACATTGTCAGGATTAGAGATACCATTTACTGAACATGTATTTCCTTCATATGGGTGACCAGCTGGGTAAGAAGCAGGTTCCCCTGTTAAAACTGCATGCATGTTACTTACAACATATGTACTCTCTATTTTATCACCAGCCATATCTACTTGAGCTGCTTCTTTAAGGTCAAGTGCATAGATAGCACCACAAGGGTTGTAACCTAAACGGATATCATTGTTTCCACCAACATCGTACTTAGGCTCATCACTCCCTTTTTTCTGATTGCTCTCCATACCGTAAGCCACTGCACTCATAGCTACATAAAGACGGTTGTGATCAGGATCAAAAGTGATACCCTCTTCTTTTCTAAACTCTGTAGTAGCACCCATAAGTGCTGCATAACGACGAGTCTCTAAAAAAGCCGCTGCTTCTTCTTTTCCAGTTTTTACACTCAGACACTCATGACCAGCAGTAGTGTTGATAGAAGTAAGTGTTGGACACTCTCCACTTGCGTTTACATCTTCACTGTTAAAGATATCAGCAAAAGTTGGTGCATCGTTTGTATTTACATTTCCATCAGGGTCTATTATTGCTCTTATATCAGCACTGTTCCCCTCTGCAAGTTTTATCCAAGTTAAGTCAGCTTTACCACCGTTAGCTGCATCTGTTTGAATCCATTTAGCTGCGTAGAGAGTACCTTCACTCAAATCAGCTGGTTTTTTAGCAACAAACATAAAGAGACCAACATTTGTACCATCATCACTCATATAAACTGTTTTCTGATCTGGCATTACATAAGCTAACTCATGAGACATACGACCCATAGCATAGTGCTTCGCATAAACTGCTTCACCATCTTTGTCTATAGTAACCTCTGGAGTCCAACCGTAGTAGTATGGACTTGCCATAGAGATATTATCATCCCAGTACTTTGCGACTTCATCATAGTACTTGCTTCCTGTAAGACCTGTTGTTGCATCTGCATACTCTAAAACTGCTCTTGCATTTGGTTCATACTCTTCACTTCCTAAGTGAGACTCCCAAGGAGTTTTTTGTCCCGCACAGTGAACAAAACCACCAAATTCAGCTTTTTGAGAGATAAATTTTAGTGAATTCTCTTTTACTTTAAGAGCTCCATCATCTGCATTTTGCTCTAGCTCTGCCATATACATAGCACCAACTTGACACTCAAACTGTGCTACCATGTAAAGCGCATTGTTTTTTTGTAAGATAGAAGTATAATCAAGCCCTGAACCTACACCAGAGTTTGTACCATTACAGATATAAGGGCTACCATCAGCTAATGTTATTGGAGCATCCATGTAGTTTTTAAGAAGACCAAAAGTTTCGTTGTTATCTGAATCGTTTGTAGCCATTAGTTTTGTAAAACCGATAGACTGTATCTCGCTGTCAATTGTTACCATTGATGAAGCTTGTGGAGTTTCCTGTGCGTCACCAAGTGGTGTAGCGATTTCAGCAAACTGAACTTTAGTAGCAGTATTTGCATTGCCATAAGCATTGTAAGAGATAGATGCTATGCCATCTTTGCCATCAACACCGTTGATACCATCTGTTCCGTTAGTACCATTAGTCCCGTTTGTTCCATCTTGACCGTCAGTACCATTGATACCATCTGTCCCATTAGTTCCATCTTGACCGTCAGTACCATTACAAACTATTTCAGTTTGAGTGATTTCATCTATCTGGTTGTCACCAGTAGTATCAAAGCCTATTTTAATACTCACACCACCAGCCGGACACTCTTCGCTACCAACTGCTAATGGACTTCTTTGAACTAAAGAAGAGCCAACCTTAGTAGTCTCAACTTCACCTGACTCTAATGAAGAATCACTACTACAACCACTCATTATCGCTAATGCTGCAACTGACGAAAAAAATATCGCTTTTTTCATAAAACACCCTTTTACAATTTAAGATACCAAATTCTAAAAAATGTTTATATCTAAATCGACACAAGAGGGTGACACACTGTAACCTGAAAACTCTTAAGTCTAAATGCTTATTATTATAGTTTGCTTATTACTGTTGTATAGCCATTACTGCTGATTAGGTAGTCTGCGTAGAGTTCAAGGTAATCTATTTTCATAGTGTATTTTATCTTCTTCTGTTTTAAAAGTCCGCAAGGTCAG
>JAYEHI010000126.1:0-35001 GCA_034659455.1 Campylobacterota bacterium
TGTTACCTGGGTGAACCTTAGTTCCACGTTGACGGATAATGATGTTACCAGCGATAACCGCTTCTCCACCATATTTTTTTACACCAAGTCTTCTACCAGCTGAGTCACGATTATTCTGTGTACTACCTTGACCTTTCTTATGTGCCATACTATGCTCCTATTGTTATTTTAGCTTATGCAGCTATTTTCGTGATTTTAACACGAGTGAAGTCTCTTCTGAAACCACGTTTAACTTTACTGTCTTTACGACGACGTTTTTTGAAAGTGATAACTTTTCTGTCACGTCCTTCTCTCATAACTTCAGCAGTAACTACAGCACCTTCAACAAAAGGAGCTCCCATTTTAAGTTCACCAGCATTAACTGCTAAAACTTCTTTAATCTCTAAAGTAGTACCAGCTTCAAGTGACATTTTATCAAGTGATAATTCATCACCTTCTGTAACTTTATACTGTTTACCACCATTTTTAATAATTGCGTACATCTATGGTCCTTAAATAATTATGTATTTCTACAACAAAGTGCGAAATTTTACCCAAATAAGCTTTAAGTTTTGTTTAATTACTTAACTAATGCCACTGCATCTATCTCAACAAGGGCATTTTTGGGTAGAGTTTTTACAGCGACTGTAGCACGAGCTGGTTTATGAGAACCAAAAGCTTCTTCATATACTTCGTTTACTACTGCAAACGAGTCCATATCTGCTAAAAATATAGTTGTTTTTAAAACGCCGTCTAAAGAACTTCCAGCTTCCACTAATACCGCTTCGAGATTTTTCATTACTTGAACTGCTTGAACGACTACGTCTTCACTTAAGAGTTCATCTGTTCCCGCCGGTGTCAATGCAATCTGCCCTGATGTGTAGACTACACCATTTGCAACGACAGCTTGCGAATATGGTCCTATAGCTGATGGGGCATTGTCTGTTTGTACTAATTTCATTTTTATATCCTTAAGTTTTTATATATTCATCTGTTTTCTATTGGCTTACTTTTATCTTTTTTTGTGCATTGTCCATAAAGGCATCAAAGCACTCAACCCCTCTATGCCCAAGAGAGCTATAGAGTATATTTCCCTCTGTATCTGTAAAATAGTGGCGTGGAACTGGTGCTGTTTCAAACTTTTTTGGTATTTGATGCTTATCACGAGAGAGATGAATAGGCACGAACTCGCTATAGAGTCTCTTTTTTATCGCTTCATCTTGCAGAGTAGTAGCTTCAAATTTTCTACACCATTGACAAGAGTCCGATGTTATGAACACGTAGACAAGCTTATTTTGTGTCTTTGCGTCAGCTAAAGCTTTTTTATAATCACTTGGCCATGCTATATCTGCCCCAAAAAGAGACGTAACAAATAGTAACACTACAATTAATTTCTTCATACTTACTCCCATATATCTATTAGATTTTTAAACACTTTATGTAAATCTTCCACTTCTTTTTTGGTTGTTCTCTCGTTTACAGAGTGAATCGTATCATTTTTCACACCAAACTCTATAACTTTTATGCCCAATGGTGCCATAAAACGAGCATCACTGGTTCCACCAGCGGTTGAGTGCTTAGCTTCTATGCCTGTTACATTTTTAATAGCACTATCTATGGTTTTTACAACCTTGGAGTCTGCGTCAGTCTGAAATGGATAAGAGCCCTGTGTTAGCTTCAGTTCATAATCAAGTCCATCTAAATGTTTCGCAACAAACTCGCGAACCTCTTTTTGGGTTGTTAGTGTTGTGTTTCTTACGTTAAACATCATCTTTAACTCATTTGGCGTTACATTCGTTACTTCCATGCCTGACCTAATATCCGTTATAACAAATATCGAAGGAGAAAAAAACTCATCACCTTCATCCAAATGCACTCCTGCCATAGCTTCTAAACGCGGTGCTAAAAGATGTATGGGGTTGATTGCTTTTTCAGGATAAGCAGCATGACCCTGCTTTCCTTTTATGGTAATGTAACCATTGATAGAACCGCGTCTTCCCACCTTAATCGCGTCACCAAAATTATCTTCGCAAGTAGGCTCTGCCACGACCGCATAATCAGGTAACATTCCTTCTTTCTTAAGATAGTTTAAAACTTCAATCGTTCCGTGATGAGCATCGCCCTCTTCATCTGAAGTCAATAAAAGAGAGAGGGTTCCATTGAAATTTTCTGTATCCTTAAGTGCTTGGGTAAACGCGGCTAAACCACTCTTCATATCTTGAGCACCCCGCCCATACAGATAGCCATCCTTCTCTACGAGCTTATAAGGGTCTGTATCCCAAGACTTACCAGCCGGTACAACATCTACGTGACCAGCAAAACATAAGTGCTCACCCTCTGAAAATTTCTTATAAATGAAAAGATTTTTGACATCTTTTACGTCTACTCTTATAGCCGTAAAATCAGGAAGGTACTCCTCTATTAAATCTAAAAGTCCTCCATCATGCGGCGTTTCACTCTTTGATTCTATAAACAGCTTAAATAATTCTATAACGTTCATCTATTGACCTGGATTATCATAAAAGATGTATGATGTTGCATAGTCACTAATCTCAAAGTAGAGCTTTTTCTCGCCAGCATCCACTTTAAAATTTTGGTTCTCGTCAAAATACCCATATCCATAACGATACGTTCTTGAAGTCGTGCCTTGTGTTGCTTCTGCGGTTGATAATTTATCAATCTTGATAAATCTCTTCACAAGTTTTTCACCCATATAGATGTCTAAAACGCCATCAGTTCCAGTCCAGTTTTGAATACTACGACCTAGTTTATTTTGCGTCTCTTGCGTACATGCACTAAACGCCACTATAAAAACTAAACTCATTGCCATTGTGATTTTATTTATTAATATCTTATCCATTTTTTAGTTTCCTTAAGGCTTCCTCTTCATTATCGGTTCTCATCAAAGACTCACCAACCAAGAAAGCATCTACTCCTGCCTTGCTTAAGTCCTCTAACTGACCATGTTCATATATGCCGCTCTCAGCTACGATTATTTTTCCATTTGGTATCAGAGGGATAAGTTCATATGAGAGATTCATATTCATCTCAAATGTTTGAAGATTTCTATGGTTTATTCCAATAATGTCACTTCCCGCATAGATGGCTTTAACCAAGTCTGGTTTATCATGTACCTCAACGAGAGCTTCCATACCTAAGTGTCTTGTATATGCTAAAAGATCTTTGAGTTCAGATTTTGAGAGTGCCGCAGCTATAAGTAAAATAAAGTCAGCCCCATGAACCATTGCTTCAAGTATTTGGTACTTTGACACTATAAAATCCTTACGCAACAACGGTATCCCAACATAACGACGGATGCCCCCTAAGTAGTCCAAACTCCCTTGAAAATAATGAGGCTCTGTCAATACAGAAATAGCGCTAGCACCACCTCTTTCATATGATTGTGCTATTGCGATAGGATCAAAATCTTCACGAATAACACCCTTAGATGGAGAAGCTTTTTTCACTTCTGAAATAATTCTATATGGATCTTCTTGTGTCGCTTTTAGATACGCAATAACATCTCGTGGAACTCTTGCGTTAAACGCGAGCGAACGCCCCAACCAATCAAGAGAAAACTCTTTCTCTCTTTTTACCAAATCTTCTTTTGTTTTTTTAATTATTTCATCTAAAATCATCTCTAATTATTTACCTTTATCCTGTTTTATACATTTTTGTATCGCTTTGATATGAAAAAGAACCTCAGGGTCATCTCCACCCTCAAGCTTAACAACTCGCTGCATGAGTTTACTTGCCTTTTGGCACTCTCCAAGTTTATAGTAACCCCATGCTTTAGAGTCAAGATAAAACGCTGAATTTGGCTCTTGCTGAAGAACTTTATCTATATAACTCATACCTTTTTTCACATCAACATCATGGTCTATCAAAATATACCCCAAATAGTTCAAGTAGATCGCTTGAGCGTCAACTTCAACTACCTTTTCAAGTTTTTTAACCACGCTCTCTAGTAACTTTTTAGAACTTTTATCTTTAGAGTTTTCATACTCGTATATCGCGCTCTGACCTAAATAGTCAACATCAAAAGTTTCTATATAGAGCTTATCGGCTAAAGGGTATGCTTTTTCATAGTTTTTTGTCGATGAGTATAACTGAAGCAGTACTTCGTCATTGCTCTTTGAGTTTTCTAAAAATTTTGTCAAACTTACATAGTCTCTTTTGTATGAGTATATCTGTATAATCTTTTTCGCTATTTCTTGGTTTTTATTCAGTTCATAAAGTCTTAAATAAGTGGACAAAAGTCCTTCAATGTTGTTTTCATTGCTATAAAACCCTATAAGTCTATTACATACAAGTGTAGAGCAACCCAACATACGTGAATGCGTTTCAAGATTTGCAATAGCATCTTTTTTTCTATCTAGATTTACATATAAGATAATTGACATTTTATCTAAAATCTTTTCATTATTCTCTTTAGCGTACGCACTGTCCAAATATCTCAGAGCTAAATCATACTCTTGACGCTTAATGTAAATATCACTTGTTAAAAGGTAATCATTCGCTTCTTGCGTTCGCTTGGCTAACTCGACACTTAGACTCTTTGCCTCATCAAGTCTACCAAGTTCAAAGAGTGCCACCACTTTAAACCTCATAAGCTTTGGATCATATGGCTTCTCTTTAGATTCCAGATCGACTTTTTTTATAAGAGCTTCGCTTCTTTTAGCGACTAAGTCATTCTCTAACGACCGGTAGAGGTACTCTTTTTTATCAGATTTTTCATATAGAGTGTCAAACAGCTCTGAAGCCGCCTTATAGTCCTTTATCTGCTCCGCTCTTAAAGCAAAAAGTATATAACTATCCTCTTGCTCAAAAGATTTCTGATGAGATTGTAGAGTCTGTGCTTCTTTTAAGGCGCATGAAATAAAAAATACTCCTATGAACAATACTAATATATATTTAAACATCTACGATTCCTGGGCACTCTTGTTTAAGCTCATCGACTCTGCTTTTGTAGTAGTCCCAAAAAGGGAATGTAATACACTGTGAGGGGCGAGCTTCATATATTTTACAGCCATTACTCTCTCTATCATAAAAAACACACTCATAAGAGTCATCAATTTTATTCTCTTTTATAGAGTATTTATAGCCATTCTTATAAAGATATTCTACTCCAAAATCATTAATGCTTAGGTTTAGTAAGTTTGCTATAGCGACTATTTCACTCTTAGAGACATAAATATACCCACTCTCTCCAGTACAGCACCTACCTTGACATGATGCACAGGCATCTGAATTAAAAGCATAAGGAAAGTTCTCTTTTTTTATAGTTGGCATGTTATGCTCTTTGTTTGCGCTTTTTCATAAATATCTTTAGTTTTTAGTGAGTACTCTTCTCCACTAAATGCTATTAAGGGTTCTCTTACTTTCATCATGGACTTCGACCCATTTCTAGTGTGTATCATTACCAAAGAGGCTGCTTTATCATTTTTTGGATGTACAAACTGTACGTCAACTATACGCATTTTAACCTTCTCTAAGGCTACACAAATATCTCCAAATACTATGGGGTCATAACAGAAAATAAAATGCGAATGAGGATTAAGCAAACGAGAGACTTTTTGAAAAAAGTCCTCTAAGGGCAATGCACAACTGTACCTAGCAGTAATCAAAACTTCGTTTTCACTCTTTCTTCTTCCCTCTGGGTAAAAAGGTGGATTTGAAATAATAAAATCATACTTGTTCTCTGGAGTGAAATCTAAAAAGTCAGCATGGTGAAGTTTATAATCTATGGCATTTTCATTGGCATTTTTTTGGGCGTACGCTAAAAAAACTTCCTGTTTCTCAACCGCTTCCATAGTCACTTTTGGATTATCTCTAGCCACTAAAAGACCAAGAACACCACAACCAGCACCAACATCTAGAACTCTACCCTTAGGCTTAAAAGAGTTGATAAAGTCGTGTAAGAACAGTGAATCGGAGTTGTAACGATATCCAGATTCTGGTTGATAAAGTCTCATAAAAATAAAGCCTCAGTTTTGCATTTTTTGATATAATATTGCAATTATAACTTAAAGGCATTAAATGATTATTATTCCAGCTCGCTTAGCTTCAACAAGGTTTCCTCAAAAAGTCATTGCGGACATTGGTGGCTTGCCTATGGTTGTTCGTACGGCAAAACGAGTAGAGCATCTAGATAGGGTTGTCGTTGCTGCTGATGATGAAAAGATTATTGCAGTCTGTAAAGAGCATGGAATAGAAGCTATGCTAACCTCCACAACACACAAAAGCGGAACAGACCGCATTCATGAATGTGCTAGCATCTTAGAACTTGATGATGACGAGCTCATCATTAATGTTCAAGCTGATGAACCATTCATCGAACCAGATGTAGTTGAATCACTAATGAAAAAATTACAAAATCTTCAAAAAAAGAGTGAGTCCTTTATAATGGGAAGCTGCTATAACGCTATTAATGCAGACTCCGCACAAGATCCCAATCTTGTGAAAGTTGTCTTAGACGATGCCGATAATGCCATCTACTTTTCTCGCTCTGCCATTCCCTATAATCAAGGCGGCGGTGCGAAATACTTTGGACATATCGGGATTTATGGTTTTTCCAAAAAAAGTTTAAAAGAGTTCTGTTCACTTAAAGATGCACCCATAGAAGATATCGAGAAATTAGAGCAGTTACGCGCTATCTATCATCAGAAAAAAATCACTATGGTGAAAGTCGCAAGTACTGGTTTTGGCATTGATACCAAAGAGGATTTAGCTAGAGCTATAGAGATATTTCTCTAAGCCTTAACTTCTAAGTTTGGTATAGATGGTAAAGGAGCCAAACTGCTCTATCATTGAAAACTCATGTTTTTGGCAGAAATTTGATTTCATAATTTTTATCAAATACTCCGCTTCCTCTTTTGCCTGCTCTTTAGTATCAAAATCTTGAGCCTCTACAAAACCATTCTTGATAAAACAGCTACATGGACTCATAACATTTACTTTATACATATTTTAAATCCTTAAAAATCAAATATATCATCAAACTCTTCATCAGCTGAAGCTTCGTCTATTTTGAGCATACCGCCTATTGTTTGACAATTTACCGCTATTGTATCATTCATAAAGTCAATGCTTGGAGCACCCGTGTTGAAGGATTGTTCCATCCAGCTTGAGAGATCATTACTAAATGCTGCACACATTGAACCTAAGGCTTCTGAGTTTTGAATAAACTCTTCAACGTGATCGGACATATCAAGTGCCAATCCGCTTAGCGCTGCAGATATCACATAGACTTCCGAATACGTAGACAAAATAGAACCTATTTTTTCTAGGTATGTGTATATCTCAATCACTTCATCATCTGTTACGTCACCACTCCCAACAATCAACATCAAAGAGCTTAATCGACCACAATACTCTTGCAGATCGGACATATCATCATCTTCTATATAGTCATACACCTCTAATTCAGTGGATGCATAGTTGACTTGTGTAACTGGGTCTTCAACTTGAAGCTCTTTGACTTGAGCTTTCGCTACTGGTTGAGGAGCTACTATTTCAGGCTCAATCTCTTCTGCTTTTGCTAGCTTAAAAGAGAGTTTATCCGCATTTATCTTATGCTCGCAAGCAACTTCATTTTTCTTGATTAACAGTTCTACTATTTTAGGTGGAACTTTATCTATATTTGTTACCGTAAAATATTTTGAGTTTTCACTATCTTCTACATATAAGTTAGCACTAATGCCTAGCTTAATTTGTACTTCCGCTAAAGAGAAAATCATACGAATGACATCACTTAAGCTTGCACATTTTGCTTGAGTATCAAGAAGGTAGTATTCCCAAAGCTCTGAGAGCGCGTCTTCAGACGTAAGTTGAAACATTATGTAGCGACTAAATATCTCTTTTGTAAAAAGGTTTACCTCTTTATCATTTTTTGGAAATTTAGCACTACTCGTCTCTCTTGATTTAAGTAAATTTATATAGTTTGAAACTCTTCTTGAAAAAATGTCTGAATTTACTGGTTTGGATATATAATCTTCTGCACCATTTGTAAGTATCTCTTTTTGCTTTATTACGTCATCGACCGCAGAAACCGCAATAATCATAATTTTTTTATATTTTTGTCGAATAAGCTTTGTAGCCTCTATCCCATCCATATTGGGCATCATGATGTCCATAAATACAAGGTCGTACTCTTGTTCATTACACATTTTGACAGCTTCTAAGCCATCAACTGCCTCGTCCATGATAAAATCAACACCACTATTTTCATCCATATAATCTTCTAGCAGAAGACTTAATATCATTCTATTGTTTTTGTTGTCGTCAACTATAAGTATATTCATTTAGTTAAGTTCCTTTTACCTTTGATACGCACACAAGCACCACCTAATTTTTGTGAATCAAGTAATTTAATCTCATAGCCTATTCTATCACAAAGTTGTTTAACAATAAAAAGACCAGTTCCAACACCAACTCCCTCACGCGTTAAACTGTTGGCATCAGACTGTTCAAAAAGGTCAAAAACACCGACCTTATCTCTAAAACCTTCTCCATCGTCTTCTATCGTAATCATAAAGTCGTACTCATCTGAACTAATACGAACAAGAACAACTGAGCTAGAGTATTTTAAAGCGTTTGAAAGTAGATGTTGCATTATCTGTTTTATTCTCTCTTCATCACTAGAGATGATTACTTCAGACTCTGTTTCGTTTACTATGGACTTAGAAGAGAACTGATTGTCACTAGAGAAGAGGAGAGAGTTTAAAGTACTGTTTAATTCTACTTGATGAATATTTAACTTAAACTTTGAATCTTTTAATCGCATCGCTTCCATCAAGTTCGTAATCATTTGTAGCATAAACATACCACTTTTATGTATTTCGATTACCTGTGTTAGTAATCTATCCTTTTTCTCAAAGTTCTCTTTTGCTAAATGTTTTTGTACATACTGAGAAAAGTTAATAATTGAGTTAAGTGGTGTTTTGAGTTCATGTGTAAATATAGTTAAAAATGAGTCCCGAACCCTATCTAGTTCTTTTGCATGATTTATTTTAGCGAGTCTCTTATCGAGTTCTTGATTTTTTATTTTTCTTGCAGTGCTGACTATCTGTGTAACATCATCTGTAAATACTAAGTACTCGTAAGCTTCATAGTTTTCATCAACCAAAGCGACCGCCGTAACGTCAATAATCTTTTCATCTATGGCATTTAATTTAAAAACCTGTCGATCTTTATAGATTTTATCCTTATGTAAAGCTTCCCACAACTTATCCATATCTTCATTTGGGTTATTAAGGGGATTAAGCACTCCCTCCATCGCTTTAAAATAGTTAAGATTCGTTGAGATACAGAATAGATCATTAACATAAATTATCTTTCCATCCCTATCGTGCCTAGAGACACTAAATGATAAATCAATAGCCTCTTTATAATCTTGAAGTGCTTTTTTTTGAAGCTTAAACTCTTTATGCCATAGTTTTTCTTGGCTTAGACTATCAATAGCACTAAAGAGTGAAGTAGCCTCTACTGGCTTGTTTAAATATTTATCAACCTGTAGCTCTATCGCTCTTTTAAAAATGGTGTCGTTTTCATTGAGCATCATAACAACTGCTTGGTTTGGCACAGTTTTTTTTACTTCTTCTATAAGCTCTATGCCACCCATACTATTTAAGTCTTGAGAGATTAAGAGAATATCGGGTGTAGACTCTTTAAAAACCTGTAAAGTATGAATTCCATCATCGCTTGAGACAACTCTAGCACCTAAAGTTTGTAGCCAAGACTCTAACCTTTGAAGAATTCGTCTGTCAGATTCGCAGAGTAGTATTGTTAGATTCGAGGTACTATTCATATTATATTCTTTTGAGAAGTTCCTTGACACACTTCTTATAATCTTTCATTCCCTTTGAGCGCTTAGGGTCTAAAATAATAGGAGACCCTGATTCAAACTGCTTTGCTAGTTTTATATCAACACCAATGGGGGAGAGAAGCTTCTTATCCCCAAAAGAGACTTTAACTTTAAGCACTGACTCTTTATGTTCGTTTATGTGAGGATTATACATTACGGGAAGAATAGCCACGTCAGCAATCTCTCTCTCTTGAGCCTTTGCGCTTTTATATAACGCTCGTAACATCTGTCCAACAGCTACAACGCCTAAATGATGAGGGACAAAAGGTATCACAACGCTATCGGCAACCTCCAGAGAGTTTTTCAAAAGTGCGTCAAATGTTGGAGGAGTGTCTATAACACAGTAGTCAAAAAAGTCAGCGATTTTCTCGCGTTTAAAACGACTTTTCAGCACTCCTCTTAAGTCCGAATACTCATAAACATCAAAATTTACTAAAGCTGGAGAGAGCGTTAAATTATCATGAACCGTAGGTATAAACGTTTCACTTAATGTTGAACCATCAAAAATAGAGTGCACACCTAAGTTTTCATCTGGTTCACAGCCTACGCCTATAGATGCATGTCCTTGCGTGTCAAAGTCTAGAAGAAGTACTGAACCATGCTTAGCTAAACCGCTTGCAATGTTAACCGCTGTTGTCGTTTTTGCGGATCCACCCTTACGATTACTGACTACAATGGTTTTCACTAGGAGAAAATCCTTCTAATACTGTTTGAAAAAGTCTCTTTTTTTCTCCAAAATCATAACTACAACTATAGTTCTTTTTATAAGCCATGATAAGCTGAATAACCGCTAGATGAATATCTTCACACTCTTTAAAATCTAAACGAATCTCTTCTCCAGCTTTCTCTTGCAAAAAGTCTCTAAACGCCACAACTTCATCTTCATATATCACTGATGTAAAGCTTGCTTCATTATTTTCATATGTGATCGCCATTTTTTATCCTCTACTTTGGTAAATTAATAGTTTTAATTATATTTATTAAAGAGCCCTCTAAATCAAGAACACCCTCTAGCTCTAAAAAATCACTCTCATTATCCGTAACACTTGTCTCATTCGCATTTACAAGGTTATCTTTTTGAACATGAGCAATATCTTCGATAGTATCTACCTTAATTCCAAAAATCACTCCATCGTTGTCATATATAATAAGTTTTTGTAAAGAGCTCGCCATAAGGTCCAATTCACTGACAAAACCATCAAGAGACCCCATAGTGTTTTTAAATGTATCATATATATCAGTATTGACTATCTTCTTTGCACTCTCCTCATCACTCTTATAAGTTTCCAAAGCGACTCCACCACTCTTATGAAGATGTTTATGATTTGAGTTTAAATCCCTTAATCTCTCAGACACTTTCTCATCATAAGAGTTAAAAGTGTCTAGCCATTTACCTAACTCACAAGCATGAGGATCTAAGGTTTTAGTAAACTCTACGCCATTTGCAACTGAATGTCTGAGTTCATCAATCCAAGTTTGATGTCCCTCTTTGAGTTTAACAAAAAGCTCTTTAAGGTCTTGACGATAACTTTTCATTCCTATCAATTTACGAAAGTTAAGAACTTTTATAACCTTATCTTCATATGACATCATTCCATCTATGTAGATATGCACATTAGGTATGTCAGTAAGTGCTTGAGATTGAATAATTCTTTGCACATTTTCTATATTCATAGCATACTTATTCGTTCCAACACTAAATACTATTAAATCTATCATTACATCTCCTATGCTACTTGTATATCTTCTTTTAGTTTTTGAGATATGCCAAGCAGTCCTAATGGATCCATTGCCATAATAATCTGTCCATTTCCAAGAAGAGCCGTTCCACTAAATAGCGGGTGACCCTCCATAATTCCAACAAGTGGTTTTTGCACCACATCAAGTTGACCTAAAAATTCATTTACAACAACCGCCAAAAGGTTATCTTTTATATTTAAAACCACGATAGATAGTGGTTTATCATCCATATCATCTTCATTAAGCATAGACTTAATAAACAGAAGTGGAATAACATCCCCTCTTATATAAACAAAAGGCTCATTATGAAGATACTCTATCTCTGAGCGTTCAATTTTAACCGTCTCACTTACACTATCCATTGGAATACCGTAATGAATAGAGTTCATCTGAATATGAAGTAGAGATGTTACCGCCAATGACATAGGTATAGCAAGAGTAATGATCGTCCCCTCATTTGCTTTAGTTGTGATGCCAATACTTCCACCAAAACTCTCTATAGATTTCTTCACAACATCCATACCAACACCACGACCACTAAACTCTGTAATGGACTCAGCAGTAGAAAGACCTGGAAGCAGTACTAACTCCGCCATCTCTCTTTCGCTAAGTGCATCTATCTGTTCAGGTGTCATAAGACCTTTTTCGAGAACTTTTGATGCTACTCTATCTACATTTATCCCTGCCCCATCATCAATAATTTCTATTATGATTCTATCTGATTGTGCATACGCATTGAGAGAAACCATACCGATAGGATTCTTTCCTTTTTGTTCACGTGCATCTGGCATTTCTACGCCATGATCGAGTGAGTTTCTCATAATATGAATCATAGGATCGGCAAGCATCTCTATCATATTTTTATCTAGTTTTGTCTCACCGCCTATCATCTCTAACTTCACTTTTTTACCGAGTGTTTTCGCTATATCACGTACAAGTTTTGGATATCTATCAAAAACATAAGAGATTGGAAGCATTCTCATGCCCATGATAAGGTCTTGCAACTGTTCTGATAAGCGATTTATAAAAATATACTTATCCATTATTTCACGTTTGATCTGTTCATGCGTCATACCAAAGACATTATCTGCAAGATATGGAAGAGAGTTTTTTGCTACGAGTAACTCGCCCACTACATTCATCAGTGAGTCGATAGACTCTTGTTCTACTTTAACAGTCTTACCAACGACTGCTTTTTGTTTCTCTTCTTTTATCTCAACTTTCTCTGGCTTAGAGACTTTTTTGGTTACAATCTCAGTTTTAGGTTCAGCTTTTACTTCTGGCTTACTCTCAACCACCACTTCGGTTTTAGAGACTTCTTTAGTAGGTTTAGCCTCTTCTAGCTTTTTCTCTACTGGTACAGGAGTGACATCTGTCTCAATTTCAAGAGATAGCTGCTTACCTAAAAATTGTTTAACATCATCAAGAGAGTTAAGCTCTTGCATCTGGGGTAGATATTTTCTAGCTTTTTCAAGTATTGCAATGACACGAAGTAGGTCATCCTCGCTCTCTATATACTTAATCGCTTTATACTGCTGTTCATATATATCGTGAAGAGTACTCTCAATATGCTCATTCATTTCTAATGCTGATGTTTCAAAAGAGACTTCAGTCTCTCTATTTTCATCAACCGTAGAAGCCTCTTGAACTTCTTTACTCTCTTGAGTGCTCTCCTCTGTTTCTAAGCCCTCATCTCTATACACTTCTCCTACAAAAAGAGTCTTGAAGAACTGATTAAGTTTTGTCGTCTCATCATCCTTTATTAACCCCACGATGTCTAAAAAGCGCTCAAGTTTAGCGCACTGAATAGTATTGGTGCCTACTAATTCCATAGACGCTTCAACCTCTTCTTTGATGGTTCCTAAATCAAAGTCCTCAGCCATATCAGAGAGCTCTTTGAGTGAATCGATTTGAAGACCTTTGTCTCCAGTTGAGACCATTAAAAGTTTTTTAATATCCAAAGGTAGGAGTTCTAACTCATCGATAAAGTTAAATAGAGAGTCCTCTATATCTTCATACTTCGCATAAATAAAAGCTACTATAGATGATTTTAGTAGTAACCCTTCTTCATCTTCAGTACCACTTAAAACACTTTTTGCATTCTCTTCGCTCATACAAGAGAAGACTCCAAGAACTTTCTCTTCAAGTAAACTTAGTGTATAGATAGGATCATTTCCATAAACCATGCATGAATCATCTACATCAAAAGTTACAGCATATAAATTTTCACTATTTGTGAACTCTTCATTGATCTCACTATTTTCAAACGAAACTTTTACCGAATTGACACCTCTAAGTGTATTCATAGGTAAGTTTAAAATAGTGTTCTCATCAGCAAGCTTGAATGGCAACTCCCAAGATGCTTCGCCCTCAACTTCTTTGCCCATCTGCTCGCTTAAATTTGCAACGATAGTGCTTAGCGTCTCTTCATCAGCATCGACTATGTCACCCGTCTCTTCGGCAGCTTCAACTAAATTAACTACTTCATCAAATGCATCATAGAGTACATCAACCATATCTGCTTGAAACTCTATTTTTCCAGCACGTAGCATATCTAGTAAATCTTCAGCGTGATGCGTTATGTTTTTTACAGCCTCAAAACCTACAATCCCGCTTCCACCTTTGAGAGTATGTGCAGCACGAAATACAGAGTTTAAAAGTTCTGGATCATCACCGCCAATTTCTCCGATATTTTGATCAATAAAGGCTAAATTTTCTCTAGCTTCACTTAAAAACTGTTCTAATAATGGATCCATTATATCTCCTTATTTATTTCACTAAAATATCTATGTAAGCTTGAAGTTGATCTGGCTTAATAGGTTTCGTTTCAAAAAGATTCGCGCCTACTTTATAAGCATTAATTTTATCTTCTTCTTTTGCTTGCGTCGTTACCATAATGACAGGTGCTACCTTATGGCTATCTTGTTTTCTTAAATCTTTTATAAAAGAATATCCATCCATAATAGGCATATTTACATCTACTAAGTACAAGTCTATTTCGGCGCCTAAAGTTTTTTCCAATGCTTCCATACCATTTTCTGCTTCTACTATCTCAACACCCATGGTCTTAAGTATTGCACTGTGGTAGTTTCTAACTGTTTTTGAATCATCTATTACCATTACTGTTGACATCATATTCTCCTAAAAAAACTCTATCTCATCGTCAGCATGCTCTGATGCATGTTTTCCTGAGAATCTACTCTTTTTATCTTTAGCTTCTTGCAGTGTGGCAGTTAGCTTCTCTTGAAGTTTAACAAGGCTTTCATTTGCTAAACCTTCATCACTTTTATAAGCATGAGAAAAAATTTCTATACTTTTTTTCATACTATCTATCGCTTCAATACTAGCATTTAACTGCTGCGAAATAATATCTTGATACTGAAGTGCAGTAGATATATCTTCGTCTATCTCAAGCGAATTTTTTTCCATAAAACTACTCATCTTCATTAAGGACTCGTTAGAGAGTTCTATCACGTCCAACTGAACGTCCTTAATGTGAACAAGTAGTTCGTCAATAGAGGAGAGCATCATCATCTCTAAACTCCTTACGCTGGAAGACGTAAAACTCTAGTAATAGCTTGTTTTAACTGTGCTGGATTAAAAGGCTTGACTATCCAGCCTGTAAGACCTAGTGCTTTACCTTGCTGTTTTAACTCCGCCTTCGTCTCCGTTGTTAGCATTAGAGTTGGTGTTCTCTTTGTTGCGGGTACTTCTCTTAGTCCTTTTAAAAACTCAAAACCATTCATAACGGGCATGTTAAGGTCGGTAATGATTAAGTCAGGTGTCATTCCACTTTTGATCTCTGCTAGAGCGACTTGCGCCTCTGTATACTGTTTTACTTCTATCGGCATTGAGTTTGTAACCATTCTCGTTGAAGCTAAAGCTGTCTCACTATCATCTACAAATATTACTAATGGCATATCTTTTTCCTTATTTAAAATTTATTTTTGGTATATTAAAGTATCGTCTATTTTTTTTGCATTAAACACTGAGACGATTCGACTCATATATTCAGCATGTCCTAAAAGAACATAGCCACCTGGATTAAGCATATCATAAAAAGTCATAGCAACTTCCTTACGCGAAGCGTCATCGAAATAGATAAGCATATTACGAGAGAAAATAACATCAAATTTCCCAAGACGACGCATCTGAGTTTTGTCAAATATGTTTGCAACTTGAAAATCAACACTTCCCTGTAGCTCATCCCCCAACTCATATCCAAGTGATTTTTTATTAAACCATTTGCTAAGTATGTTTTTAGGAATAGCGTGAACGGCACGATCACTGTACTTAGCTATCTTCGCTTTTTTTATTACAGTAGAATCTATATCGATACCAACTACTTCAATATCTCTCTCTTCAACTACGTTCCCCTCTTCAACGATATGAAGTATCATTGAGTAAGGCTCTTCTCCAGTTGAACATGGTGAAGATAATATTCTTAGAGGTTTTGAAGCTGGCATTCTACCATGAAGCTCTGGTAAAATTCTATTAACGAGAACTTCAAACTGATCTTTTTCTCTAAAGAAGTAAGTCTCATTTACAGTAATAGCGTTCATTAGCTCTTGAAACTCAGTGCCCTCTTTATCTTCAAAACGCAACCTAAAAAAATACTTTCTAAAGTTATCAAGTTCAAGTTCAGTGGCACGCTTATCTATATACTTAGCAAGTTTTTCATAGTGTTTGTCTACTTCTAAGCTTATTCCACTTTTTCTATAGATAAATTCAACAATTTTTGTAAAGTTCTCTTTTGATAATAGATACGCCATCTCTTAGCCTTTTATCAACGAAACTGCACCATTAACGGCGAACTCTACATAGACTTCACCATCAAAACGTTTCTTTAATGACTCAAGTAGCTCAATATCTTCAACTTCACCAATCTCACCCATATAATCCACTGCAGTCATTGCCACGTTTATATCCTCTTCACTCTCAAGGAGTTCCACAAGCATGTCTCGCGACTCAGCAAAGTCCACATCCCCTAAAACATTTATCGCAAAAATGCGTAAATCCCTATCATCACCTATTAAAAACTTCACTATATAGTATTTAATGGAGTTTCCGAAATCTCTCAACATAGAGATTCCAAGATTTCTAATATAGGCATTCTCAAGCTTTAATAGGTCCATAATAAGCTCTATAGGAGCTTCGTCTGGTTCCATATTTGATATAACCGAAGCTATTTTAGTAGCTATATTTTTATCAACTTCTTCTTTGGAAATATAACTTACCAAAAACTCTCCACCACCATGGAAATTTATAATTTCATCAATCAAATAGTCTTTTTGCATATTGTCATCTGTTTCATAAAAAGCTTTTGTAGCTTCTTCCAAACTGCTATAAACCTCTAATTCAGGAATATCTTGTTCTACGTGTTTTTTAACTAATGGCATCTATCTACTCCTATCTTAAAGTTGAAATCTTTTTCAGTATTGCTGAAAAATCCAACTGTTCAGATACACCACCTCTCTCATACGCCTCTTTTGGCATACCGTAGACTGTTGCGCTCGCTTCACTCTCACCTAAAGTATAGGCACCAGACTTTTTGATCCTCACCATTGCTTCCGCACCATCATCACCAATACCAGTAAGAATTACCCCTATAAGGTCTTTTGCGTCAAAAAGTTCCGCGGCACTCATCATCATCTCATCGGCACTTGGTTGAAAAAAGCTTTTTCCTTTCTTTTTTTCCTCTCTAAACACTATCTTTCCAGATACTTTTTTTGCAAAGTTTAAATGTACACCACCACGTGCCAAATAGATATGTCCTGGCAACATCTCCATGTTTTGTTTAGTCTCAAAAACTGGTAAAATACTTGCTCTATCTAAGCGCTGTGCAAAAGCGGCAGTAAATTGCTCTGGCATATGTTGAACTATGCATATCGTGTGTTTAAAGTTTGAAGGAAGTGATGAACATATCTGCTCAATTAGCCCCGGCCCTCCTGTTGAAGAACCTATAAGAATAACCTTTTCGAGATCCTTAGAGCTCTTCTGTGAGACCACACTCTTCTCTTCCCTTCTAGGTTCTGTGCGAACTCGTTGGCGTTGCGCTGGACGTGCTAACTTTCTCTTTAGGCGTCTTGGAGAAATTCTACTGAGTGAAGAAACTTTCTCTAAAATTTCATCACGGTTTTCATTTTTTCCAATATTCATTGTTCCAGGTTTTGCTATGTAATCAACAGCTCCTAAATCTAAGGCGTCCATTGTTATGGTTGCATCTTCAGTAGTTAAAGAACTTACCATTAAAATAGGTGTTGGCTGTTGTTGCATTATTTGAGTTACAGCTTCTATCCCATCCATTACTGGCATGTTGATATCCATTGTGATGACGTCATACTGGTTTGAAGTAGCTTTATCTACTGCTTCTTTTCCGTTTTTGGCAACGTCTATATCAAATTTTAGTGCGCTAATGATTTCACTCAACTGCTTTCTTACTAGAGCAGAATCATCAACTATTAAAACACTTTTTGCCATTTATGCACTCCTCTTTACTATTTTTTCTACATCCATTGAGAGCACAAGTCTATTTCCATTATCAAGACATAAGGTACTTTCAAAGAAGGCACTATCATTATCTTCTTGTCTAATTTCTTCTTCTTTTACGTTTAAGATATCGCTTACACTATCAACTACAAACCCTATGCGGCTCTCATTTATATTACATATAATTATTTTAGAATCTTCATTCATTTGTGTTTTTAGATTTAGTTTTTTAAAGAGAGAGATTGTTGTCACAATCTGACCTCTTATGTTGATAATGCCATCTATGTTTTCATCACTAAAAGCAACTTTAGTTGATGACACAACGTCAATAATCTCATTAACGCTGTCAACGTTAAACGCATACTCTCTATCAGATAATTTGAATACAATTACCTCTTTAGCAAAAGATTCACCGCTTTTATCTTCTATAATAGAAGCTTCTTTAGAGTCAATATAGTTTTCATTTTCTTTAAAAATTGTATTTAAAACGCCACTATCAAAAAATGAAATTAATGACTCTTGTTCATGGATTACTCCAGCAATTTTGTCATCTTCAAAACTTTCACTCATATATTCAACATTTTTCTTATAAAAATTCTTAATGTCAATAATAGAGTCGATGCACAACCCTACTTTTTTCCCATCATAGGAGACCACTAAAATTCTATTTTCATCACTGTTTCTAGGTTCAAATCCATAATGACGTCTAAGATCTACAACAAGAAGAAGTTCCTCTCTTAGCGTTATCAAGCCTAAAACTTCAGAGGATGTCCCAGCTATATCTGTATACTCAACATCTGCTAAAATAATCTCTTGGAGATAATCTATCTCTAGGGCATACTTCTCAGTTGACATAGAGAAAATCAGGAATCTACTACTATCTTCTTCTTTTACAATCTTATCATTCACTTTTCCAGTAGAGACTTCCTTAAGTGGAATCTCCACTTTACTCATACTTGAGATAAGTAAATCCAAAGAGAGGACCTGTACTAAAAGGTCCTCATATTTATAAATGGCGACTACTGCGTCATCAGGGTTGTCTAAATACTCTATTTTCTCTTTTTCAACTTCTACTGTATTGTATACATCGCTTACTAAGATGGTATTTGATGAAAGTTTTTCAGTTAAACTTATCACCCTGCTTTTCGAAGCATCTAGGTCAACTTCTTGCATACCTAAAAGTAGGTTCATATCAACCATCGAAACGACGTTACCAGCTACTGAGCATAAGCCTCTCACACCTTTAGGTCTTAAGGGAAGAGGCATTAAAGTTGGCACTCTTGAAATCTGATTAATGTTTTCAGTAGCTATACCGTAGCTTTCTCCAGCATTTCTAATAATTAATATTTCATCTATTTGCATAGTTCGCACCTATTTTTTAGCCTTGCTGAAGTTCATCTGCCATCACGGCCAACTCTTCTACGCCCTCACCAATATGTGTAACAGTATCAATAATCAATTCACTTGCCTTACGAGATTCACTTGCATTTCTCGCACTTAGTTCTACAGCTTTTTGAATTTCATTGATTCCTATCATGACTTGGTTCATTCCCTCAAGGTTTTGATCATTTGCAGCTTTAAGTCCAGTGTATTTATCCAAAAGATCTACAAGTAAATCTGTAAAGTTTGCAATGTCATTTACTAAAGAGTTGATTGCACTCTCTTCAGTACCTTGTGAGTGCAAAAGATCATTCCAGTCTGTTTTAACTGTATCTATTTCAGAGTTCATTGACTCAACGATATCGTTAATCTTTTCAGTATTGCTCTCAGAATCTTTCGCTAAGTTTCGTATATCAGCTGAAACAACTGCAAAACCTTTACCAAAATCACCCGCACGAGCCGCCTCAATAGAACCACTAATAGCAAGCATATTTAACTGTACGATCGAGTTAGAGATGTTTCCTACTGTTTTATCAACACTTTTTGTCTCTTTTACGATTACGTTGAGTTCACTAGCTGCTGCATTTCCTTCTGAGATAGAACTACCAAAAGACGTTTTAATCTCAATAAGAGAGACTTTAACTTCATTAAAAGAGATTTTAAGCAAATCAAAATTTCTTCTTGCAATCTCAACAAGCTTATCTATGTCTTGCGCCGTTTTAAGTCCAGACTCAATTAGTTCTTTATTGTTAAGCGCACTCTGGTTAGTATTTTGAGAAGCCGCTTCCATCTGGTTAAGCGCGCCCGTTACATCTTCAAGAGAGTTTTGGATTTCATCCATAGAAGCACTAATCGTATCAGCACTCATCGCTATATCTTCAGCCGACTTCATAGAATCAGTTGAGTATTTCAACTCTTCTGCTAAGCTTGAAAGTTCTTTAATGTCGTCTTCTGTTTGAGAGAGAGCATCTGATTGTACTTCAATGGAGTTTAGCGTCTGTTCAACTGAATGAGCTATCTCTTCCGACTCTTTTGCAATGCTACTAGAGCCATCATTTATCTTGTCTATATAGTCTCCAAGTTGAGATGTATAAGAGCCTATGCTTCTTGCAGCTTCTACTGAGTAGACTGCTATTTTAGTAAGTTCTTCCATCTTTAGTGAAAGAGCATTTCCTTTTGAGCCATTATCTGAAATAATATTTGTAGTAGAGCCGATACTTGTGATAATGTTGTCTATGCTACCTTGAATCTTGTTAACAAGTTCAGAAATAAACTCAGCGTTTTTCTCACTCTCTCCAGCCAATGCACGTGTCTCATCTGCAACAACTGCGAAACCTTTACCGTGCTCTTTTGCACGAGATGCTTCAATGGCAGCGTTTAGTGCAAGAAGATTTGTTTGATCTGCAATTTTAGCGATAAAGCCTACGGCATTTCCAATATTTTGAGAAGACTCTTTAAGCTCTTCACTCTTTTTAGATGACTCTTGCGCTACTGTAACAGCTCTCCCCATACTCTCAACGCTCATGTTAATCTTACCAACTGCAACCATAATGTTATCACCAGCAGAAAGTGTTGAAGATGTTACCGCATTAATCGTAGTCGTCATTCTTCCAATGTTGGAGTTTATACCCTTAACATTTGAAAGTGCTTGCTCGCTTGCACCACTATTTTCTTCTGCAGCGGTCGCTATCTGTTCCATAGAAGATTTCAGCTCTTCTATAGCGCTTACACTCTCTTGAGCATTTTCTAAAATACTCATTGAAACACCAGCAATACTTTCACTGATCTGTTGCTGTTTTGCCAATGTTCTCTGCTTGCGTTTATCAACTCCACCAGAAGATACTACCGCAGAAGATGAACCTGAATTACTTTTTTTCATTAATGCCATTATATTTTCCTTATTATATTAGTCTAATGTTGCGTAAAGCTCTATTGCTTTTTGAATATCTTCACGTGATGGTTTAACTCTGATAGAAACATACTTTGTATTTCCTGCTTTGTCAACAGAACGTAAAACAGTTGCATATACCCAGTAAAAACCTCCACCTTTACGTTGATTTTTTACATAACCAGTCCAGAAGCCTTTTGACTGAACATCATCCCATAAAGATTTGAATGCAGCTCTTGGCATATCAGAGTGTCTTACAATGTTATGTGGTTGACCGATAAGTTCATCTTCTCTCATATTCGCTACTTTATAAAACGAATCACTTGCATATTGAACAATACCTTTTTCATCAGTCTCTGAAAGAAGATATAAATCATTATACATAACCTCTCCATCCTCTAGGAATGTAAGACCTTCTGTGCTTATCTCATTATTATTTTTCGACACAATAAACTCCCAATAAAATCAAATTTTACAAATTTTACTCTTTGTAAACTAAATTATAATTGAATTTAAAATAATTACCAAGAAAATATGATTATTTTGTGTGCAATTTACATCTATTGCTTAATAAACAGCACATATATTAAAAATTTGTCAAGTGTTAGGAAAAGTTAATGTTTTAGAGGGAAGAGAGTTTAAAGTTCCAAAAAGAACTCTAAACTCATTGAAGAAAAAGTGTAAAACTAGATGTTGTCACGAATTTCTAGAGCATCTATAAGTTTAAGATACGCTTCTTTATTAGTACGTTTGAAGTATTTCATTAGACGACGACGTTGTCCAACTAGCTTAAGCAGTCCTAAGCGTGATGCATGATCTTTTTTAAACACTTTTAAGTGCTCTGTTAACTCTACAATTCTGTTTGTTAATAATGCAATTTGAACTTCACTTGAACCAGTGTCGTTTTCATTACGTCCGTATTTTGCAACAATTTCTTGTTTTTTAGCCGAATCTAAAGCCATAATAGCCTCCTGATAGGTATAATAATCTAACATTTGAATCATAAGAGTCAAAGTTGAAGCGAAATTATAGCGAAACTTTCTTTAAAAGAGAAATATTTACTTTTAGTTTTTTTAGATATAATAAAAGTTCAAAAATTTAAATATATAAAGTATACTAAATGTTAATAACCAGAGCAAGCGAGTACGCGATACTCTCCCTAATAGTATTATCAAAAACAAAAGATCCTATGGATAGTGAAACGCTATCTCGTGAGCTCTCAATTTCTAAAAGCTTTTTAGCTAAAATACTTCAAGCACTTGCAAAAGCGGGAATACTCAAATCCTATAAAGGTGTAAATGGTGGCTTTGCACTCAACAAAGAGCCTAAAGAGATAGCGATGCTTGACGTCATGACGAGTGTAGAGGGAAAAGCACCCGCTGTTTTTGAGTGTGCACCCTCTGAGAGTAACTGTCCATCTGATAAAGCAAGTATCTGCTCCATATGGCCCTTTCTAAATAATCTTCAAGGCAAAATCGACTCTTTTTTAAGTGAGCTTACGCTTTTAGACATCATTGAGGATTAGCATTAAATAATGGCAAAAAAACCAACACTCAAGCAGCAGATAGGAACAACTTTAAATTTCCTAATCGGACAACGTGATTTAAGCGTAGTTGTGTTTGTAATGGCGATATTGGCCATTATTATTGTCCCTCTTCCTTCTGCCATGTTAGATATTTTACTTACAGTTTCAATGGCAATGGCAGTTCTGATTCTTCTAATCTCTTTATATGTTCCCAAACCAACGGACTTAACAACGTTTCCAACCATCATTCTTATTCTTACTCTCTTTAGGCTCTCTTTAAACATAGCCACCACTAGAATGATTCTCAGTCATGGACATGAGGGGGGAGGAAATGTAAGTGATATCATTACAAGTTTTGGCGACTTTGTTGTTGGCGGTAACTTTGTGATAGGGATTATTGTTTTCTCTATTTTAGTACTCATAAATTTTATGGTAATCACCAAAGGTTCCACTAGGGTTGCAGAGGTTGCAGCGCGTTTCGTACTTGATTCTATGCCTGGAAAGCAGATGGCGGTTGACGCTGACCTAAACTCTGGACTCATTGATGATGCGGAAGCTAAACACCGTCGTGCGGAAATCCTTCAAGATGCTAACTTCTACGGGGCTATGGATGGGTCTTCAAAGTTTGTCAAAGGGGATGCTGTAGCTGGTATCATCATCACTCTTATCAATATCATCGGTGGTTTTCTTATCGGTGTTTTTCAGCACGATATGAGCGTTGGCGATAGCGCTGAAACCTTTACGCTCCTAACTATTGGAGATGGACTTGTAGGTCAGATTCCCGCTCTTATCATCTCAACTGCTACTGGTATCATGATAACACGAAGCTCAAGCGATGGAGACAACTTCGCTGAGGGCACTATCAATCAGATGGCTGGAAATGCCAAGATTATGATGATAGTTGGGTTTATAATGATACTTTTTGCCTTAGTTCCTGGACTTCCAACTGCTTCTATGGGTTTAGTTGGGATTCTGTTTGCCTCGCTTGGATGGGCTGTTTATAAGTTTGACAGAGGTGAGCTTAGTATATTAGATGTAGACAATTTACTTGGGAGTAAGTCGCAGCAAGACACGCAGCAAGAGAGTGAGAACATTAAGCCTAAAAAGTCCAATGAAGAGATTGCTAAAGAGGAAGAGGCAGCACTTGAAGACATACTCAAAGTAGAGATGCTCGAACTTACATTAGGGTATCAACTCATTAAGTTAGCCGACTCAAACCAAGGTGGAGATTTACTTGAACGTATTCGATCCATGCGACGTAAAATAGCGAGTGACTTTGGGTTTTTAATGCCTCAAGTACGTATTCGAGACAACCTTCACTTGCAGCCACAGCAGTATCAGATACTCCTAAAGGGCATCAGTATTGGAGAAGGTAGTATAATGCCCGATAAGTTCCTCGCTATGGACAGTGGTATGGCTACAGGTGAGATAAATGGCGACAAAACAAAAGAGCCAGCATTTGGACTTGATGCACTCTGGATTGCACCTACCGATAAAGAAGATGCGATTATAAATGGCTACACAGTTGTAGACCCAGCAACTGTTATCTCTACACATATGAGTGAACTTATCAAACGAAATGCCGAAGATCTTTTAACACGACAAGAGGTTCAAACCCTAGTCGACAAGATAAAAGACACCTTCCCTGTTATCGTTGATGATGTTTTAAAAGTAGCTTCTATTGGTCTTATCCAGCGTGTTTTAAAAGCACTTCTTCATGAGAAGATACCACTTAAAGATATGCTTACTATCTTAGAGACTGTTGCTGATATTGCAGAGTTTACTAAAAATGTAGAACTCATCACCGAACAAGTTCGTGCAAAACTCTCTCGTGTGATTACACAGATGTATTCTAGTGAAGATAGTGTTATTAGACTTCTCACTTTTGACACAAATACAGAGCAACTTCTTCTACAGAAGTCTCAAGAGCAAGATGGCGTTAGAAACTTGATGCTTAACGTCGGAGAGATAAATGGTCTTATTCAGGCTACAAGCACTAAAGCGGCAGAACTTTTACAAAAAGGAATATCACCAATCGTTATCATAGTAGATCCGCAACTCCGTCGTGGAGTCGCTGAAATATTTGAACGTTTTTCACTCGACGTCGTCACTCTCTCTCATGCTGAGATTGACTCAAGCGCAACATTTGAAGTGCTCGGCTCTATCGCAATACAAACCCAATAAAGGAAACCCTTGAAGAACACAACTATACACCACTTATCCCACATAGACCTTGATGGCTACAGCTGCCAACTAGTCCTGAAATATACTCCGTATACAAAATACAACTACAATGCAAACTACGGTGCAGAAGTAAAATCAAAACTTAATATAATTCTAGACAATATCAGAGCAGAGCAAAAAAGTGCACTGATACTTATTAGTGATTTAAATCTTACAGCAGATGAGTCAAACTGGTTAAGCAATGAAGTCAGAAAAATGAATGACTCTAAACTTGATGTGACACTTACTCTACTCGATCACCACGGTAGCGGTGCACAGAGTGCAAAAAAACATGAGTGGTACTATCTTGACACTGAACGTTGTGCTACAAAAATTGTTTATGACTACGCAAAAGAGCATTTTGAGTTTGATGAACCTTCATGGATGAAAAAATATGTTGACATTGTAAACGCCGTTGATTTATGGATAAAGTCAGAGCATGATAACTTCGAGTATGGAAAAGTATGTATGCGTCTTGTAAATGAAACAAGAGAGCTCAACCGAGTTATGTTTGCAAATGAAGATAATGCTTATAAGTTACAGCTTCTTGAAGAGTCAGTAAAATACATAAATGAACAAGATGCACCTATAGTATTGGATGAAAAAATCCACTTAATCAAAAAAGAGTTTTTCAAAAAAGAGAAAAATGATACACTAGATAACCTTGCGACTGATTATGTAGTGGCACTCTTAGGTTCACAATGCAAATCTAACACTATCTACTACAAAGGGTACAAAGGCTACCTTAGTTATGCAGTTGGTAACACTTCTATCGTAGGTAATGGTTTCTTAGTAGCTTATCCTGAATATGACTTTATTGTTGACATTAGTTTCAAGGGTGCTATGAGTCTTAGAGCTGATAACAAAGTAAGTGTTGCACAGATTTCAAAAGAGTGGGCTAACGGTGGTGGGCATCCTAATGCTGCTGGTGGACGAATCATGGGCTTTAAAGAGCAGTATGTTTATGCTAAAGTTAAACAGCAGATAGAGTACATCATAAGCGATAAAGAGTCGGTTCATGGTGAACTTGAGTGGAACAAAGAAGATTTGGCATAAACGCCAACTCTTTAGTTATTTAAAAAGTATCTCTCTACTCCGTTAGCAAGTCCTATTGCCATTTTCTTTTGGTAGTTACGGTTTACTAAGTTTCTAGCCTCTTGAGGATGAGTAATAAACCCAACCTCCACTAATACTGCTGGCATCTGAGCACCCACAAGAACCCAAAATGGACCCTGACGAACACCTGCGTCTTTTACGTTTTTATAGCTCTTTTTCAAAGACGCCAAAGTTGCGCGCTGCAGGTCGATGGCTAATTTATTCGCAGCAACAATATTATGCGAGTTCAGTGTGCTAAGAAATGTCTCTTTTCCATAAAACCCCATATCCGACATGTCTGCCTTATTCTCACTTGCTGCAACTCTTTTTGCACGAGCAGATCGAGATTTATCAAGGAAATAACACTCTATTCCATGCACTTTTTTTGCAGACTTTTTGCCGACTGCATTAGCATGTATACTTATAAAAAGGTCGGCGTTTTTTTTATTTGCATATTGCGTTCTGTTTCTAAGTCTCACAAACTTGTCCGTGTCTCTTGTCATATATACTTTATACCCACGACTTCGTAGTATCTTTTTTAGCTCTTGAGAGATTTGAAGCACAACAACTTTTTCTCTATATCTTTTATATCCAACTGCTCCTGGATCTTTTCCGCCATGGCCTGGATCTATGACGATTACTTTATCTCTATCTAAACGCTTAGGACTTGGTGGTTTATACGTACTCTTCGTAGATTTTTTATCTGTTATAATATTTATGCGAAGCTCTTTAGCATTATTTTTGAATCTTATCTTTAACTTTGTAGGATTTTGTATTACAAGCCTCAATGTGTTTGAGTTAAACTGTGCTAGTTTTATCCTCTCAACACCCTCTTTTCTTAGCTTTTGAGAACGAGTAAGCATCGAAGCGTGAATATCAAAAATGTACTTGTACTTTTTAGTTTTTGAGTCGTAAAGAGTAAAATAGTTAATCTGATTGTTTCTGAGTTTTTTATCAAACGACATTACTAATCTTTCATCTTTCCATCTGATAGATTTTAATCTATGTGAAGATTTTACTTGTAGCTTGCTTGCATTTTTTGATTTATCTATTTTTTTTGATTTTGGAGTTCTGTAGGTCTGTTTTGGGGTTGCTTTTTTGAGTTCATCTTCATACTGAGAAACATCAATATGGAGTTTTGTTCCACTCTTGACAATTCCCTTTAAAGCACTTAATTTCAGCCTTTTATCATCTGCCATTAAAGATCTTAGATAAAGATTTTTATAATCATTATAGGCACGAAATTGATTGCTTTTATTAGTTGATTTTGTAAACCCATCCGCGCGTTTTAGTAACTCTTTGTCACTAAGGGCATCTAGTGAAAGTACAAACAGTAAAATAAGAGCTAAAATGCGAAACATTTTATACTCTATTCGCCCTCAGTTAGTTTACTCATAAGCTCTTTGACTGAGATAAGCTCTTTGAGTCTGTAGCCATTTGTTCCAGAGAAGAAAAGACCTGTTTCTAGGTTGCCCTCGTAAGCATCACTCAATCTATCAGCGATGCAGAAACCTACCTCTTTTGCTTCAACCCCACGGTTACAAGGAGCAACACAGTTTGATATACATTTGATAGCAGGACCTTCACGTTTCTCAACAAGATGAGTAAGATTAGTAACAACACCTTGTGCTGGGTATCCGACAGGAGAGCCCATTAGTTTTATATCATCTTTGCCAGCATCGATAAGAACTTGTTTAAGATTTTCGTGTGCATCACACTCGTGAGTACCTATAAAACGAGTACCCATCTGAACGCCACTAGCACCTAAAGACATCATCTCCTCTATGTCTGATTTATCCCAAACTCCACCAGCAGCAATAACAGGCATCTCACCCCATTTAGCTGCTTCTTCAACAACAGGAGCTACAATATTTTCTAGTTGATTTTCAGGAAGTTTACACTGCTCATAAGTAAAACCTTGATGACCTCCAGATTTTGGTCCTTCAACTATTACTGCATCGGGAAGACGGTTGTAACGTTTTTGCCAACGTTTACAGATGATTTTAAGAGCTTTAGGAGATGATACAATAGGAACAAGTGCTACGTCTGGATATCCTTCAGTAAACTCGGGCATATTTGTTGGTAGTCCAGCACCAGTGATGATGATATCTATGCCTAATTCGCAAGCATTTCGAACTACATCGCCATATCCATTAATAGCATAAAGAATATTTGCAGCTAGTGGTTTGTCCCCACAAATGCCTCTAGCACTTTTAATAATCGCTTCAAAACCATCTCTTGAGTAAAAATTGTCTTCACTTAGTGGTCGATTAGCTACTAACTTTCCAGCAAATTTTTTATCTAAATAGTAACCTGTACCTACAGAACTAATAACACCAAGACCACCCTCTTTTGAAACATTTCCAGCTAATTGATCCCAGCTAATTCCAACACCCATTCCACCTTGAACAATAGGCTTTTCAATAGTCTGTTTTCCAATTTTTAAAGAGTTAAAGCTCATTTAGTTTACCTTTAATTTTGCGAATTTTCTTTTTCCAACTTGAAGCAGGTACTCACCAGTTGTTAGCTGTAACTTATCATCAGTCACTTTTTCTTGGTTTATTTTAACGCCACCTTGCTTAATATCTCTTCTAGCCTGTGAAGTTGATGGCTCAATGTTACAATCTAGCAGTGCTTTTGCAATCCAAACATCTCCTTCGCAGCTAAACTCAGCAATATCTGTTGGAATCTGACTTTTAGCATGAATTTTATCAAATTCTTCTTTTGCACTTATTGATATAGTTTTTGAATGAAAACGTTCAGTTATTTCTAAGGCAAGCTCTTCTTTAACTTTTTTAGGATGTAAAGAGCCATCTTCAACACCTGATTTTATTTTTGCTATCTCTTCTAAAGTTTTTGTACTCAAAAGCTCATAAAAACGCCACATCAAATCATCAGAAATACTTAGAACTTTTCCAAACATATCATTAGGCTCATCTGTTACACCGATATAATTATTAAGGGATTTAGACATCTTCTGCACACCATCTAAGCCCTCTAAAATAGGCATCATCAAGACAGCTTGCTGTTTTTTGACCTCATAAGACTTCTGAAGCTGTCTTCCCATCAAAAGATTAAACTTCTGATCCGTTCCGCCTATCTCTATGTCGGACTTTAGGTGAACACTATCGTAACCTTGAAGTAGTGGATACATAAACTCGCTTACGGCTATTGGCGTTTGAGAAGCATAGCGTTTAGAGAAATCGTCACGCTCTAGCATACGAGCTACTGTGAGATTTGAAGCTAGCTGCAGCATTCCATCCGCACCCAAAGAGTCTAACCACTCATTATTGTAAACTATATCCGTCTTCTCTTTGTCAAGAATCTTAAACGCTTGAGTAGTATACGACTCGATATTTTTTACTATATCCTCTTTAGTAAGCACTTTTCTTGTAGCACTTTTTCCAGTAGGATCACCAATCATCGCAGTAAAACTACCAATTAGGAACTGAATTCGAGCTCCATATTTTTGAAAAGTTGCAAGTTTTTGAAGCAGTACGGTATGACCTAGATGTAAGTCAGGTGCAGTGGGATCAAACCCAGCCTTTACAGTGTAAGTTTTTCCCTCTTCAAAATAGGCTTTTAAAAGTTTCTCAATTCTTTCGCTATCTATAATCTCAGCACTACCTCTATTTATCTCTGCAATCGCTTCTTCTATCATCTACACTCTTCTCCAATATTTCTAGTTTTTATAGGCATCATCAGTTCTCACTAGATGTATTACTTTAATTTTGTTTTCTATTTTAACGCGTAAGGCATTAATGTCAGCTTCTTTAGCTTCAAAACCAAGCTCACAAAATTTCGTATAATCTTCAGTATCTTTTCCAAGTTCTATAGAGTTGATATCTATATGTAATTTAACCAAATAGGTCAAAAACTCAGCTAGTGCACCTTTTTCATTATGCAAAGAGGCAATAAGTTTGTACTTATATCGTTTCTGTCGTGCCCACTTTACAAAAACCATAAGTCTGTTTTCTTCAAGTTTTTTGTGTGCCACCGCACACATTTTATGGTGTACATTTACCTTGCTTTTTTCTAAAAATCCCATCACTTCATCACCAGCTTTTGGGTGACAACAGTAGTCAAACACTACGTCGTTTACACTAGTAGAAGAGTAAACTTCCAAGCCCGCTATCTCAGTAGCTTTGAGTTTAAACCTATGCCTTGATATGAATCCTGCAAAGCGGTTGTTTTTACTTATCTCTGAGATATAACGATGCAGTACATTTTTCAAATGTTCAAGATCAGTTGCGATGCTAGCTATATTTTCACAGTTCTCTTTTGTAAGCCATTCGCTTATGCGGCTACTGTTTAATCCCATCACTGTTGCCACTATATTAACGGCGTATTTTACATTGATTTCACGCAGTCTTGAGTTACAGTTAAGCCTCATATTTGTCTGGGCTCTACTTGTCTTTACCGCGTCTATCCACGAGCATCTTGTAATCAAATCTTCATCGGTATTTACCTTAACAATATCTCCATTGTTAAGTTCAGTTAAGAGTGAAGACTTCACCTTATTTACTAGTGCAGAGATGGCCTTATTTCCAACTTCACTATGAACTGCGTAAGCGAAATCTAAGACAACTGCGCCACGAGGAAGAGTAAAAGCATCACCCGTTGGAGAGAAAACACTTATGTCTTCTGAGTAGAGATCATTTTTTATAAGCTCATAAAAGTCCTCTACGCTCTCCTCTTGATACTGTAAATTATCGAGCCAATCAAGCTTAATATTGCTCGCGCCACTCTTATATTTCCAGTGCGCAGCAACACCCAGTTCTGCAGTTTTGTGCATATCGTAAGTTCTTATCTGCACTTCAAAGATAGCGGTGTTGTGAAACACACTTGTATGAATCGTCTGGTATCCATTGTCTTTTGTTACTGCTATATAGTCCTTAAAACGCGATGCCAAAGGACGAAAGTGTAAGTGTATCAATCCAAGTACATTATAGCATTTCACGGGATCTTGAGTTAAAATTCTGACAGCTAAAAGATCAAGAACTTCATCTATACTTATGCCCTTGCGCTGCATCTTCAAGTAAATAGAGTATCGGTGTTTTACGCGCGAAAGTATCTCAAAATCATCCTCACAAAAACCATTTTGCAAGAGTAGTCTCGTAATAGCCGCTTTAAATTCATTTAGCTTTAACTCTATGGCATGGTAGTTAGTATCGAGATAGTTGTCTATATGATGTTTTTCTTCTTTAAAAAGATATGAAAAGCTTAAATCTTCTAATATATTTTTTAAAAAAGAGATACCCAAACGATGCGCTATTGGAGCGTAAACGACCAAAGTCTCTTCGGCAATACGTAACTGTTTATGCTCAGCAAGAGCATCAAGCGTTAGCATATTGTGTAATCTATCGCAAAGTTTTACAACTAAAACTCGTACGTCTTCAATACTTGCAAGCAACATCTTTCTAAATGTCAAAGCTGAAGCGACTAGTCTCTCGTTTGAACTAGAAGGCACGAGTTCACTATCTCTAATGACATCTATTTTTGTAAGGCCCGCTACCAAATGCGCGACATCCTTTCCAAACAGTTCTACTATATCTTCAATAGTTGTTGGTGTATCTTCTACAACATCATGAAGTAAAGCCGCTATTGCCATAGACTCGTCATCCGTTAGAGAGGCGACAATTGAAGCGACGAGTATGGGGTGAATTATATAAGGTTCTCCACTTTTACGAAACTGTAGTTTATGCGCTTCTATGGAGAAAGAGAGTGCTTTTTCTAGTGCACTACTCTTTTGAATATTGGAAAAAAGGTAAGAGCTTGCAGAGTCTACATCATGAAGATGTTTAACCTTTTCTATCTCAACTTGACTTAATCCCAAAAAGTTTACTTTTTAGAGTTTACAAAGCCTTTAATGACAACAAGACCCTCTGCTATTTCCATTAAAGCTAAATCCGCCGCTTTTATAGTGTTTGTGTTTACGCTCAGTTTACTCTGCGCGCCATTTTCTAGCTCATCACATCTTGATGCAACTGCAAGTGCTAGTTGGTAGGGATCCAAGTTTGGATTATCTATTAAAATTTTTGCTGTTAATTCTTCTGTTTTCATCTCTAAATTTCCTTTGGTTTATCTTTATTTTACTATAGAGCAGTTACTCATATTACCATTTAAAATGTCTAATAAGTTTCCTTTTATAGACATATCGCAAACAATTATTGGTAGTTTATTATCTTTTGCAAGAGCGATGGATGTATCGTCCATCACTTTTATTTGGTCATGAAGAGCTTGATCGTAAGAGAGTTCATTCATTCTTACCGCATCATCATATTTTTCAGGGTCTTTATCATAAACACCATCAACTTTAGTAGCTTTTATGATTACTTCTGCACCGACCTCAACAGCTCTAAGTGTAGCCGCTGTATCTGTTGTGAAGAAAGGATTTCCCGTTCCCGCGGCAAAAATAACCACACGACCTTTCTCTAAGTGACGAGTCGCTTTACGGTTTATATAAGGCTCAGCTATCTGCTCCATTTTTATAGCCGTTTGCATACGAACTTCAAGTCCAGCATGTTCACAGGCCTCTTGCATAGCAACACCGTTTATAACAGTTGCTAGCATTCCCATATAGTCACCAGAAGTACGACGGATAATGCCATCTTCAGCAGCGGTTACGCCACGGATAATATTTCCACCACCGATAACTATTCCAACCTCAATACCTGCGTCTACAAGAGATTTAATCTCTTGAGCGATGTACTTTAAAATTTGTGTATCAATTCCATGACCCGCCTCACCTGCGAGGGCTTCACCTGAAAACTTTACTAAAACACGTTTGTTTGCCATGAGTACACCTTTATTTGTAAAAATTTGTGAATTATACAAAAATGTCTCTTTAAATCTGCTTTGAGTACTCTTTCTATTTGTTGTAGAGCATTATAAAGGGGGAAACTTCGGAGAAAACCACTGCCCTTTTATTCTCCTCTGAATGTAAAATAGACTCCAACATCAAGGCAATATTCTCATCAACGTTGGGAACTTTTTTTCTAATATCTTCAAGTTTTTCGCTCTTTAAAACATTAGTAAAACGCTCATAAGATGAGTAAGGTTCCTCTTTTGTAAGTTGATAGTAAAGTTTTCTTCCCAATTCAAAGAGTTCAAACTCCTCATTTTTTCCTGTCAATACTTTCGTCTCAAAGCCAAAATCAACTTCAATGTTTTTGGCTCTAAAGTATGCTTGTAGCATCATCATAAAACCTACCTTTGCAGATGTATAGTTTCTGAGAACTCTATCATGAAAATGTTCAAAGACCTCACCCTCTTTTCTCATCTTTTTATACTCTAGCATAAGAGACTCTACATAATACTTTGCATACTCAAGAGGAGCTGATTTTATAACTGTATGCCCCTCCTCTGATTCACCGGTAAGTTTTCCACCAAGTAAAATGTGAACACCCGAGCCATTAACACCCTCTATTTTGGCCTTACATCCTTCAAACCCAATGTCTCCTAGACCATGGATACCGCACCCTTTGACACAAGCTGACCAGTACATACGAACTCGACCAGACTCTAGCTCTACATTATCACTTAAATACTGTGACATAGTTATTGCATCATTTTTGTTCTCTATAACGCCAAAAGGACAGTGTTCTGTACCAGCACAGGCTATAAGGTGATTAAAATAAGGAGTATTTATGTTTTTATACTCTTTAAAATACTCTTCGCCCAAAAGCGCGTTAACGTCTTTTATGCCCATTACGTAAAAGCTCTGCTCTATGTCAAAACGCAGCTCCGAATTTCCATACTTCTGAGCTAAAACACCTGCACTCTCCATAGCCGTTCCGCTAAATATTCCTGATGGTACAACGACATGTATACCTGTTGTTCCATCACGTAGAGGTACTTTCCCATGGTCTGGCTCAACATAGTCTCCTCGTGTCATAGTCTCACCTGCTGATGCAAACTCTATACCTGCATTTTCTCTAATGGCATTTGACATCTCTCTCATGCCTACAGCTTCTATGAGAAAATGGAGTCTATTTTTGTTTCTATTGTCACGAAAACCGTAGCGTTTAAAGATGTCAGTTATGGAGCTAAACGCCGCTAAAACTTCCTCTTCATTTTTTAAGAAAATATCTGCACTTTTTGCCATCATACCAACCTTGCCACCAAGGTAGAGGTTGTAACCAAACTGCCCATCCTTTTGAGCAAGAACAAAGCAGCAGTCATTTCCATAAACATTACATCTATTTGAGAGGTTCCCAGTTATCGAAGTATTAAACTTTCTTGGAAGAGTAGATATCCACTCTGGGGAGCCTAAAAACTTCTCTTGAAGTTTCATGAGTGTCTCATGTGAGGGAAGTACATTATCAAATGCCAAGTCATCAAAAGGGTCCGCTACTATTCCACGAATGTTATCAACACCCGTTTGAAATGCTGAAATACCTACAGCATCAAGTCTTTTTATGATAATAGGAAGAGACTCTATAGTAAGATAGCGAAGTTCACACTGCTGGCGTGTTGTAAGGTCGATGTAGTCTTGTCCAAACTCTTTAGCACACGCTCCTATAACTTTTGCCTGCTCGGCGTTCATAAACCCACCAGGTATACGAAGCTTGAGCATAAACTTCTCAGGTGTTGCGGGGCGATAGTAGATTCCAAAACACTTCAAGAAGTAAGTCTTATCTTCCTCTGGAACACTAGCAAAGCCATTAGCTGCGTACTCTTCTAATTTTGCATAGGCTTCTTGTGGTGTTTTAGAGTTTTTCACTACTTCAATTTTATTAATTTTTTTATTTCTTGCTACATAAGCTTCTTGGAGTTTTTGCATACTATTTCATCCATATTTTAATATATATTATA
>JAYEHI010000127.1:0-2370 GCA_034659455.1 Campylobacterota bacterium
GCAGAAGTGATGGACTCTGAAGATCCACTCTTTTTACTCTACACATCAGGTTCAACTGGTAAACCAAAAGGTGTTCAGCATAACTCTGCAGGTTATATCCTTTGGGCTCAAATGACTATGGAGTGGGTATTTGATGTTAAGGAGAATGACACTTTTTGGTGTACTGCTGATGTGGGTTGGATTACGGGACACACTTACATAGTTTATGGTCCACTTGCGATGGGAGCTACAACAGTTATGTTTGAGGGGGTTATTACCTATCCAGACGCAGGTCGTCCTTGGGCAATGGTTGAAAACCATAGAATTAACCAGTTCTACACAGCTCCTACAGCCATTCGTGTTTTACATAAGATGGGCGAAGAAGAGCCTAAAAAGTATGACCTCTCATCTCTAAAAGTTCTTGGAACGGTTGGCGAGTCGATAGACCCTCCAGCATGGAAGTGGTATTATGAGGAAGTTGGTGGAAGCACTTGTGCTATCGTTGATACTTACTGGCAAACTGAGACAGGTGGTCATATCGTTTCTCCACTTCCAGGTGCTACTCCTATCAAGCCTGCTTGTGCGACTCTTCCTTTACCGGGAATCATGGCTGAGATTTTAGATCCTGCTACAGGTGAAAAAGCGGAAGTCGGTGAGACTGGTTATATGTGTATCACAAAACCTTGGCCTTCACAGATTCGTGGTGTTTGGGGAGATCCTGAGCGTTATGTAAAATCATACTATGGCGATGTTACTAAAGATGGTAAGGCAGTATACTTCACAGGTGATGGTGCACGTTACGATGAGGATGGGTATATTACTATTACAGGTCGTATTGATGATGTTATTAACGTTTCTGGACACCGTATGGGAACTGCAGAAGTTGAAGCAGCTATTAAAAAACATGACAATGTAGCAGAAGTTGCAGTTGTTGGTAAGCCACATGACTTAAAAGGTGAGGGTATCTTTGCATACATCGTACTTAAATCTGATGATGGTGTAGCTGATGAAGTTGAAGAGGTGAAAGCTATTAACAACATTATCAAAAAAGAGATTGGTAACATCGCTATCTGTGATGATATGGTTTTTGCACCAGGTTTACCAAAAACTCGTTCAGGAAAAATCATGAGACGTATTTTACGCTCAATCGCTAAAGGTGAAGAGATTACTCAAGATATCTCAACACTAGAAGATCCTTCTGTGGTTGCTAAGATAGAGGAGATGGTTAAAGGCTAGTCTTTCAAAGATTATAAACGCTATAATTTCATAATTAACTTACAGAGAGAATATTATGGAATTATGCGTTGCCCTCGATTTATCTACAAAAGAAGAGAACTTAGCTCTTATAGAAAAAATCAAAGAACACGATGTCTGGCTAAAAGTTGGACTTCGTACCTACATTCGTGATGGTGAAGAGTTTTTAAAAGCCATTAAGCAAATCAATCCTGACTTTAAAATATTTTTAGACCTAAAACTTTATGACATTCCAAATACCATGGCTGATTCAGCAGAATCCATAATGGGACTTGGCGTTGATATGTTTAATGTGCATGCAAGTGCAGGTAAGAGAGCCATGAAGACGGTAATGGAACGCTTAGAGAAGTATGAGTCTCGTCCCATTGTTTTAGCAGTGACGGTTCTTACGTCGTTTAGCGAAGATGAGTTTAATGCGGTTTATGAAAGCGATATCTCAGCCAAAGCGGATCAGTTCGCCAAAGACGCAATGGATAGTGGACTTGATGGGGTTGTCTGTTCGGCTTTTGAATCTGCGTCTATCAAAAGCATCACAAATGATAAGTTCATGACTTTAACGCCAGGTATAAGACCATTTGGTGAAGATGCAGGGGATCAAAAACGTGTTGCCGATGTGGCGTTTGCTAAAGAGGCATTGGTAGATTTTATAGTTGTAGGACGCCCAATATATCAAGCAGAGAATCCTTCAGAAGTTGTGAAAAGAATTTTAGAAAGTTTTTAGCCTTCTTTTTTTATTCTCTTTAGAAGTTCTGTATACTCTAAGCTTCTATGGGCTATTTTTACAAGCTTGCCATCTTGTAGTTTATAAACGCCTGTAGAGTTTATAAATGTTTGGGCTTGCAGGTCTTTTCTCTCTTTTAGATTTAGTATTTTAAAACTCAAGTTATCCAAAAAGAGTGGATAGTTCTGCTTTGAATCAAAATAGCTTAGAACCATATGGTGCTGACCATAGTAGTTCTCTTTGACAACTGTCAAAAAAAGTTTGTTTTCATCAAAACCAAGCTTGATTAAACTAAAGTACTTGATGATAACATAGTCTTCGCAATCTCCATAACCAGTGATAAGAAACTCTTTTGGCGTAGCCCAATGGTTCTCTTGTTTGTTTATCACAGCATCGTATTGAGGTAGTAGTTGATT
>JAYEHI010000128.1:0-2314 GCA_034659455.1 Campylobacterota bacterium
AGCCTCAAAGATAGGTTTCATTTTCAGTACTTTACTTTCAGTGAAATTCTCTTCTCTGTTTTGCACTACCAGCTCTTCTACAACTACATTTACTTTGTTAAAAAGCTCTTTATCGGGTCTAAACTTCTCTATATCCAGATCTTTTTTCTCTTCTTTGATTTTAGCTATATGGTTTATAATGGTGCCGACCGTAAAACCTCTCATCTGGGCAAGCTCACTCAAGCTACTGGCATCTTTTATAAGTTCTAAGGTCTGTAGATGGTTAGGGACTTTGCTTTTTACTCTCACCTCTTTTACTTTTGAGAGTTTTACTCTTTCACTTTCTATCTCGCTTGTGTTTATCGTGCCCCCTATAGAGCTAATAAACTCATTCGCTCTCCTCTCTTTTTCTTCTAAAGAGAGTGCTTCTATCTCTGTAGACGCTTTTTGTGAAGCCCCTTTTATACGGTCGTCTATACTAAGTATCAGAGGGTCTACTTGAAGAGCCATATCATTTATTCCCATCAGACGAAGACCTTGCAGACTCTTTATACGTGAGAGTGCTACATAACCCTGCCCTGACTCAAAGGTTTTTGAGAGGTCGATTTCAGCACTATCTAATGTCATACCTTGAGACTTATGTATAGTGATTGCCCATGCTAAACGAAGCGGAAGTTGAGAGACTTTCGCCGATGTTTCGCCCTTGGCGTTTTCAACCATCCAGTTTTCTCGCTCCACTTTTAGCACTCTATTATCACTGAGTTTGACTATTGGCACTTTACTCTCTTTATCAAACCCAGTAATCACTCCCGTCGTACCATTGACATAACCCAACTCTTGATTATTTTTTATGAAAATAACAATGGCGTTTTGCTTGAGGGTTATCTCTTCTAAAACCAAGGAAGTTTTAAATATCTTTTCTATATTAGCTTTACTACCCGTATTTTCACTCTTAAAGTGTTGTGGTGTTGAAGCTAGTGCATTTAACTCATCTTGGTTTATTCTATCTACATCAATGTTATGCGTATAGAGCTTTGTTGGTCTAAACTCCATGGAGAGCTCTTGTCTAAAACGCGACTCTAAAAGTTCATGAGTTTTTTGTGAAATATTCCCTGAGCGAATATCGTCAAGTATATGTATGATAGCATCATCCTCTTGACGAAATTTTTTCTCCATATAGCATGTTCTCAGCTCAAGCTCTCTCCAAGCGGGTGCTTGCCAAGCAAATCTTTTGGCTGGATTGTTTCTTGAGACTGGAGGCAGTTGAAAAAAGTCGCCTGAAAGTATGACTTGTATTCCACCAAAAGGAAGATCTGTCCTTTTAAAGCCTTTTAAAATAATATCCATTGCGGTAAATATGGCAGGAGATATCATCGAAACCTCGTCAATGATAAGTACTTTAAGCTTAGAAAATCGTGTTTGGAGCGCTTTTTTCTCTAGTAAGGAGCTAAGAAACTCCTCATCTACACTATCTCGTATACCAAGAGAGAAAAAGGAGTGAATCGTTACACCGCCAAGATGCGAAGCGGCTATCCCAGTTGGAGCTAAGATGCTAGGGGAGACTCTTCTCTCTTTAAGATACCTAATGTACTGATTTAAAACATAAGTTTTACCAGTTCCAGCAGAGCCTGTCATAAAAACATTTTTACCTGACTTTAGTATTTCCAATGCGATAGACTGTTGCATATCTTGGCTCCCTTGAGATATAATATTCTTGTGCATTATACAGTAGAGATTTTAAATCGCGCTATAATGTGAACTGATTTACAGAAAGTCTCAAGGAGATAAATATGAAAACAGTATGGATAGTTTTACTTATGGCATTAAGCCTTGTCGCAGGAGATAAGATGAGTATATATGATATAGAAGTTAAAGATATAGATGGCAAGACCATCACACTAAAAAAGTATGAAAACCGGGTAATGCTGATAGTCAATGTTGCAAGTAAATGTGGCTACACAGGTCAATATGAAGGCTTACAGAAACTTCATGCCGAGTATGCCGATAAAGGTCTAAGTGTACTTGGCTTCCCATGTAACCAATTTCTCTCACAAGAGCCCGGTACACAAGAAGAGATCAAAAATTTCTGCATGAGCAACTTCGGTGTGGAGTTTGATATGTTTGCTAAAATAAATGTTAATGGTGATGACACTCACCCACTCTACAGATACTTAAAAGATAATGCAGATGGCTTTATCACAGACACCATCAAATGGAACTTCACAAAGTTTTTAGTAGATAAAAATGGACAAGTCATCAAACGCTACTCACCCTCCACTACACCAAAAAGTATAGAGAAAGATATAAACTCTCTACTTTAGCAGCTTTATACTCT
>JAYEHI010000129.1:0-2312 GCA_034659455.1 Campylobacterota bacterium
CAGTTGCTGAACAGATGGAAGCTTTTTTTGAGAACATCAACTTTGTAGTTCAAGATGCAGATAACTTTCCAGGTACTGGTGGAGCTATGAAAAATGTAACTCCAAAAAATGAAAAAGTTTTAGTTTTAAATGGAGATATGCCTCTTATAACATCTGAAGCTCTCCATGGGTTTATAGATACTAATGCCGATGTTATCATGTCTATATTTGACCTTGAAAACCCTAGTGGATATGGTCGCGTTATCATAGATGAGAACAACCAAGTTCAGTACATAGTAGAGCAAAAAGATGCAAACGAGTCTGAACTTCAGACTACTACTGTAAACGCGGGTATATATGCATTTAGCAAGGCTGTTATAGAGAAGTACATACCACTACTCAGTAACGACAATGCACAAGAGGAGTACTACCTAACAGATGTAGTAGCTATGGCAAAGGCTGATAACCTAAGCATAGCACCACTTCTTGTTGATGAAGAGCACTTTAAAGGTGTAAACTCTAAAAAAGATCTGAGCGATTCAGAGGAAATCATGCAAGAGCGTATCAAAACCCACTGGATGAATCAAGGGGTCATTATGCAACTTCCATCAACTAGCTTTATAGAGTCAACGGTGGCGTTTGAGGGTGAGTGTATAGTAGAAAATGGTTGTAGACTTACTGGTGAAACACTTATAACTGAGTCACATATTAAAGCGGGAAGTGTCATAGAGGACTCTATAGTTAAAAACTCCGATGTGGGACCACTTGCACACCTTCGCCCTGCTTCATACATTGAAAGTACTCACATAGGAAACTTTGTAGAGGTGAAAAAATCCTCTCTTAAAGGCGTAAAAGCTGGACATCTTAGCTACATAGGTGATGCACAAGTTGATGAAGGGACAAACATCGGTGCAGGAACTATAACTTGTAACTACGATGGCGTGAAGAAGTTTAAGACTATCATCGGTAAAAATGTATTTATAGGAAGTGATAGCCAACTAGTTGCACCAGTAACTATCGAAGATGATGTTATGATAGCCGCAGGAACAACCGTACCGAGTGGTACGATCAAAAGTGGAAACTTAGTACTTAGCAGAACAAAGATGAGAGCCATCAAAGACTACTTTTACAAACACTTTGGTAAAAAATAGTGAGATAGAGAGTTTAGAGGTGCCCTTTAGTTTAAAACTCTCTCTAAAGCTCTCTCATACCCCTCTAAGTCTAAATCAAACTCTTCGATAGTCTCTTTAGCTATTGCGATGGACTCATCTGTGATAGTTCCATTTGGAGTAACTGTTTCACGAACAGCTTTTAAAAGAGCGGCTTTTTCTCTATCCTCATCCATCGTACCATCAGGGTCATCGCTATAGCGAATAACATGAATGATTTCAGCATCGAAATTCCACTTTCTAAAGAGTGTAGCCGTGATATCTGTAGTCTGTGCACCACAAGCCTCTTTTTCTGCTTTTGCTATATTGCTGCCATTTGTCATGGCATTTTGAATCTCTTCTACTTTAGAGTCTTCTATAAGCGTTTTAGCGATGATAACACGTCCTAAGTCAACTAAAAAAGAGGCTGGTCCTAACTGAGCAAGACTCTTAGGCTGACGACGTATAATCCAGTTTATCATAAGTGCCAACTGCATATCGCAAGCTCTTTTAAAATCATCTACAGACATATTATATGGTGACAAGTCAATTTTAAAAGAGTTCACAGCACTACTTACTACAAATGTTCTCACTGTCTCTTTTCCAAGAAGTGATATAGCTTGTTTCATACTTGTTATAGTGCTCTTCATCCCGTACATTGGAGAGTTAACAATTCTAAGTATGTCAGCTGTCAACAGAGGGTCGTTCTCAATAGCCTTTTGCATATCTTCAAATGTCGAATCTTCATCTTGATAGACTCTCTCTACGGCTTGAATAGTCTCTGGAAGTGCTGGTATGGCATCAATATTTTCTAAAAGTGTTTTTGTCATTTTGTAGTATCCATTTTGTTGTTTTAACCATAATAGTAAAAATAGTATTTATTTATCCCCCCATATCGTCAAATATTTTCATCTTTATTTTTTTTGTTAATTGTAGTAATGCAATGTAGCCAACATAAAGAGGATTAAGAATTTTTTGGTAAAATAAATAAAAATAATTTTGGAAGAGTTCCTTATATGAATATCCCAACCAACTTACTCAAAAACAAAAAAGTTCTACTTGGTGTTACAGGCTCTATAGCTGTTTACAAATCTCTTGAACTTACTCGTCTTTTTATAAAAGCGGGAGCTGAAGTAAAAATTATTATGAGTGATTCTGCTAAGAAATTTGTCACACCTCTTACAT
>JAYEHI010000130.1:0-2307 GCA_034659455.1 Campylobacterota bacterium
AGTACAGTGGCAAAAAGCTAACACCATTATAGGAATGTTAGCTCGTATGTACTCGCACTATCAAAAGAGTATATTTATTTTTTTAGTTATGCATCCGACATTTTACTTCGCTATGGCGCTTATGGTGTTGAGTGATTACAATACTTACGCTCTAACTCTTTTTTCTATAAAGGCGGTTGATATAGCTACAAAAATTGTGTTGATTAAAAAAGTATTTATCGATAAAAATATAGATGAAGAGTTGACTCTAACTCTTTTAGCACCTTTAAATAAGTTTCTGCCCTATATAGGGGTAGCTCTCTACCCTATTCTAATCTACTTCGTTTTTACCCCCTTCTAATCAAAGAGAGTATAAAATATGTTTAAAAAAGGTTTCAGATGAGTATTTATGCACTTCAGTCACCAGCAGGTGGTTTTTTGGACGAGGACTTAAGACACTTTAACAAAAAGTTTGATGACTGGTGCATACATTTTGATAATTTTGAAGACGCTACTCTTATCTCAGATAGTTTAGAGCAGCGAACAAGCGTAAACATCATCGAAATAACACCACTAAGCTATCCACAATATTTTTTTCATACACTAGAGGGTAACATTCATGCAACTAGGCAGATTGAAAATAAAATCATCTGTATACTTGAACCCTTCATGGGATCAAGCTTTCGTATAGCGGTGTGTGATTTAAATACAAAAAATGTTAGGATATCAAAAACACGCTATAAAAATGTCTTAAGTGTCGAAGGTGCTTTTGCACACTTCACACTCTAATTTCCTCTAGTTACAGTAAATTTTTTTCATTGACTTTTGAGTTGATTTGGTAAACTGTAGCCCATTCCATAAATATTTTCTATAAAAAATGTATCTATTTCAAAAAATTGTAAAACTTTTTTTCTAAATCTTGATATTAGCTTTACAACATTACTACATCTATTGTCTTGAGGCTTATCAACAAAAAGCTCACTTGCTATATCACATGCAGAGAAATACTGCTGTCTATTTTCACTTAAAACTTCTATAAGTTTCACCTCTTTTTTTGTTAAAACAAACTCTCTATTTTTATAAAACAGTCTGCTAGTATCTTTACTCCATGTAAAATCATGAGCTAAGCTTATCACAGTTCCCTTATATACTTTTGCAATAAGATTCTCTATCATACTTTTTAGTTCGCTAATGTCAAAAGGCTTTACCAAGTAGTTGCTAACTCCTATATTGATAGCTTTTAAAAGTTTCTCTCTTTCGGAAAACGCCGTTAAAAACATTATCGGTACATCCCTGTTATGCTCTCTAATCCTTCTCGCCAACTCAAGCCCATCAATGTTAGGAATATTTATATCTAAAATAATTATGTCAGGCTCTACATCAAGAAACCTCTCCATTACCAGTGCACCATCATGCACAATGGCAATTTCATCAAAATAACTTTTTATCAGAAATGTTACATCCTCGACAACGTTCACATCGTCCTCTACATAGAGTAAGATAGGCTTATTAGAATCCATACTATCCCTTCCCATTAAATATTGTGACGCTATTTCTTCTATCTCTCTTAGACTGATAAAGAGCGTTGTCCGCTTGAGCATAGATAAACTCTGCATTATCTATCTTCAAGCCTTTTGTACAGTACAAACCTATCGAAACACTCAAATATCTATGCACTGTGTTTTTTTCATGTTCTATTTTTAAATCTATTATCGACTCTCTGACTCTATTGGCTAGAGCTAAAGATTTGGCCTCATCCAAACCAACTATAATAAGTGCAAACTCCTCTCCACCAAGACGAAATGCATAATCAGTCACTCTACTTACATAGGTCTTCAAAACCTTGCCAACACTCGTAAGTGCTTTATCTCCATGACTATGTCCATAGGTATCATTATAGAGCTTAAAGTGATCGATATCGAGCATCAAAAAACTCAGATGCATATTACCGCGTTTTGAGATATTTATCATATTTTCCAAGGTTTCATTAAAAAGCACTCTGTTATAAAGAGCGGTTAGACTATCTCTGACCGCTTGGCTTTGTGCAGCTATCATAGCGGATATATCTGTCTGTAGAGAGTTGTACCCATGTATACTTCCATCCTTACCAAAGAGAGGGGTTATGTATAGGGAGACCCAGTAGAATGATTCGTCCTTTCTACTGTTTTGAAGTTCACCCCTCCACTCTTTTCCTTGAGAGGTGCAAGACCATAACTCTTTGTATGTCTCCTCTTTTGTCTGTCCACTCCTAAAGATAGAGACATTTTTTCCAACTAACTCGCTCTGTGTATAACCACTCAACTCTAAAAGAGCACCGCTTACATGAGT
>JAYEHI010000131.1:0-2306 GCA_034659455.1 Campylobacterota bacterium
AAAACTGCTGTTCTAATATGGTCAGCGATTACACGATAAGAAGCACCACTCTCATACTCATACTTCTTCCCTATCATCTCTTGCACTTGGTTTATAAGTGGCATAAATAGTGATGAAGAGTAGTTAGAAGTCACTCCCTCTTTGATAGCAACAACACGTTCAAGACCCATACCAGTGTCAATAGATGGGTTTGCAAGAGGGATTCTCTCTCCACCCTTCTCTTTTACTTCATACTGCATGAAAACAAGGTTCCAGATCTCTAAAAATCTATCACCCTCTCCACCCATTTTGTCTTCAGGACCACTGAACTCCTCAGCTCCTTGGTCGTAAAAGATTTCAGAACATGGTCCACAAGGTCCCGTGTCCCCCATAGTCCAAAAGTTATCAGCATCACCAAGACGCATAATGCGCTCAGGTGCTATGTGCTTTTTCCACATCTCTTCTGCTTCATCATCAGAGTCATGAACCGTCACCCATAGCTTGTCTAAATCAAGTTTTAGAACCTCAGTGATAAACTCCCAAGCATAAGCGATAGCTTCCTCTTTAAAGTAGTCACCAAAAGAGAAGTTACCCATCATCTCAAAAAAAGTATGATGACGAGCGGTATGCCCTACGTTTTCAAGGTCATTATGCTTTCCACCCGCTCTTAAACATGTCTGACATGAAGTAGCTCTTGGGTTAGCAGGTGTTGGAATCTCACCTGTAAAAATTGACTTGAATGGAACCATTCCAGCGTTGTTAAACAGAAGTGTTGCGTCTTCAGGCACTAAGGGTGCTGAAGCTACTCTGCTATGATTTTTTGACTCGAAAAATTTTAAGTACTCTTCTCTAATATCCATAAGTTACATCTCTTTTATAAAATTACGCGATTATAACCAAAAAGTACTAAAAGTATAGTTTTTCATCTCTGTAACCTTAGTGAAATAAAGTGCCTTTTGTAACCTCCGTGAAACATTTCTTATATAGAATTTTACAAATCAAACTTAGGAATTAAAAAATGCTTGAGAGAGAATTTTTAATAGACGCCAACAACCCCGATTTAGAGTTTTTTTGTGACTTAGACGATACATGTGCTTTAAGTATCTGTGAAAATGAGCTTGAGATTCCCCAAGAACATATTAAGAAAATAAAGTGTTACGATGATGCTTTTAAAATATACCTAACCCAATCAAGAAGCTATTTTCGAGATGACTGGTATGTAAACCTTCAGCGTTTAGAGTTTGTTTCGTAAAGAGTTTTCATCTTTGATAGAGATATCTTTATAGTGTTTTTCAAACATCTCAGCTGCAATACCATTCCCCATTTTTACAACTTCCCTATTTTCATTTAAAATCGGGGTAGTTTTATAACCGCAACTTGGACTCTTAGACTTTAAAACTATAGCATCGATATCTGCGTGGCGTTTTATAAAACTCTCTATTTCAATCTCTAAACGCCGAGTTACATCTACTTGTGTTTCATCTGTGATGATTCTACTTTCACCATTTATCTCAACAACGCTTATACGCTCTCTTGGCGTTCCAAAGAGAGGTGCTTCTGGGCAGAATGGAATGATTTCATACTCTTTAAAAGCCTCTTTTACACTGCTAAACTCTTTCGTTTTTCCATCATAACGACAATACTCACCTAAAATACAAGCAGAGATAATTACTTTTTTTTTCATGCTATCAAACTCTCCATACTCTTCAAATGTTTTTTGATTTATATAATTTTTTTGAGATTCATCTCTCTAGTGAAGAAACTCATACTCACGAAGCGTTATCTGCTTTGCCACTTAAATATCTCTAAAATTAAAATCTTTTCTTCTTCAACTTTATAGATAATTGTGTAACCACTGTAGATTAAATCTCTATAATCTACACTTTGAAAATAGTTTGATTGTCTGCACATTTGGGGATTATCTTTTAGTAACTCTATTTTGTCACTTAACTCTTTTTCAAATTTTATTGCAGGTGTTTTGTTATCTTTTTTGATTGTGCGTAAAATATTAAAGAGTTGCTCTAAGTAAACATCATCTTTAACTATAATCATCTATCTATTCCTAGTTCTTCTTTAAAAAATTTATCCATTTGCAGTTCATATTCAGCTTCACTCAAGCCACCATTCTCTTTTATTCTCTCTTCCGCTGCATAAACTCTTCGCTGCACCTCTTCAACACTGCTAACTATAAGCTCAGGAGGACAAGCACTTGCATAATCATACTCATCACTGTTTTCTTCTAAAACTTTCACTTTTTTGTCTTTTACAAAACTCTCTAGTATTGCTTTGAAGTGTGGTAAAAAGCCATCATCTATCTCTAAACTCAT
>JAYEHI010000132.1:0-11541 GCA_034659455.1 Campylobacterota bacterium
GTAAAGAGAATGACTTTGATTATGTGGCATCAAACAAGCTTAAAAATATACTTTTTGATGGTGGCGTTTTAGGTCAACCTGCATCAGGTACAAAAGAGAGTATAAACCGCATACAACTTAGCGATGTACAAAAGTTTATCAAGAGTAATCTTGTAATCTCAAAAGCTATCGTAGTAGTTGGTGGTGACATCGACCTTAAAGAGACAAAAAAAAGAGTGAAAAAACTTCTGTCTCTTTTACCTAAAGGTGAAAAAGAGCTAGTATCTTACTATGATATACGTTCTAAAAGCAAAACAGAAGTAGTAAAAAAAGAGACTGAACAGGCTTATATCTACTTTGGTTCACCATATGATATGAGAGTGGATGATGAAGACTTTTACAAAGCGAGAGTAGCAACTTATATCTTAGGTACTGGTGGTTTTGGATCTCGTTTGATGGAAGAGATTCGCGTGAAACGCGGACTTGCCTACTCAGCATATGCAAGAGTGCATGTAAGTAACTCAAGCTCATATATGACAGGCTATCTTCAAACGAAACTTGACTCTATGGATGAAGCAAAAAAAACTGTAAGTGAAGTGATAAAAACGTTTGTCAAAAAAGGTGTTACAAAAGAGGAACTCGAGCAGACGAAAAAGTTTCTTTTAGGGAGTGAACCTCTAAGAGTTGAAACACTCTCTCAGAGACTCAACCGTACATTTATGGAGTACTATAAAGGTTTTGAACTTGGACACTCTGATATCGAGTTAGAGAAGATTAAAAACTTAAAGCTTAAAGATTTAAATGAGTATATCAAAAAACATAAAGAGATTTTAGATATCAGTTTTGCGATAGTGACAAAATAGTTTAGTATATGACAATATGTCATATTTTAAAAGTAAAGTACTAAAAATCACTATAATACTTTTTAAATAATTTAGAAGGATTTTTAGTTTGAATGTAACCCTCATAGGTCAGATAGATAGAGTCCTTTTTGAAGATGAAGGTTTTTTCATCGCTGTTTTAAAGTCTGGTGAAAAGATTAGTGGAACATACTATGAGAGCTCAGTAGAAAATATAAAAAGTTCTGCTATCACACTCAGTGGTGAGTGGCATGAACACAAAAAACATGGTAAAACCTTCAAGTTTGAAACCCTCAAAGTAAATCAAAATGAACTCTTTTTCTTCTTAAATAAAATCATAAAAGGTTTTACAAAAAAACTCTCAGCCGACTTGATAGAGCAGTTCGGTGAAGAGGGGCTTATAGAGATTCTTGATAATGATATAGAGAAACTTTTAGAGTTTAAAGGCATAAAAGAGAAGCGTCTTAAGAAGATTCAAGCATCTTGGAAACAGTTTCGTTCTATGCGGCGTTTAGGTGAGTTTTTGAGCCCTTTTGATGTCTCACCAGCACTCCTTACTACCATAGCTACAGCTATGAAAGATGTAGATGAACCCTGTACGAAGATAAAAGACAATCCCTATATATTAACTAACATAAACTCCATAGGTTTTAAACGAGCCGATGAGTTGGCTTTGAAAATGGGAGTTGAGAAAGAGAATGAAGGTCGTATTAGTTCTGCGATGGACTATGTACTAGTAAACTACTGTGAGGCACAAGGAAACTCTTGTATCTCTAAAGAGGTGCTATTTGGTGGACTAAACGAACTTCTCTGTTTTAGCGATAAAACCCATCTCTATGAAGCTGCTTTAGTGGAGAGAGTAGGTGAGGGTAGCATAGTTATTATGAAGAACGATCGCGTTTCGCCTGCTCGTCTATATGATGCTGAAAAATATCTTTATGATGAATTTACAACACGAGCTAAAATAGAGAGTGGTGGTTTTGTCAAGGATTTGGATAAGTTTTTAGAAGATTCAGAGTTAGAGTTGGGTGAGCAACAAAAAGAGGCAGTTGTGAAAATAAATGATGGGGCTTCGCTTCTTTTTTTAGTAGGGTATGCAGGGACTGGTAAGAGTACTACCTCTAAAACTCTTCTCAATTTACTCAACACTCGCTTTGATAAAAAAGAGATAATGACTTGCGCTCTAAGTGGCATAGCTTCTCAGCGAATAAGCGACACGACAGGGTATGAGTCGGCTACTATCCAATCTCTTCTCATAAAACACGAATCAGCGGATAAGTTTCCCTATAGTGTTGTTTTAATCGATGAAGCTTCTATGATTAACTCTTCGCTTTTTGCACGACTTATAGGAAAAATATCTCGTAAAGCTATGATTATCATAGTTGGCGATGACGCACAACTTCCTCCCATCGGTGCTGGAAATGTACTGAGTGATGCTTTGGCACTTAATCTTGCACCTACAGTAAAACTTACGAAAATATTTAGACAGAGTGAAGAGCAAGCTATCACTCTCATAGCTAATGATATTCGTAAAGGGGAAGTGCCACACTACAGAGCTAAGTATGATGACTTTGAATTTGTGGACGTAAATATACAGAACTACTACTCGCTCAGAAATCAACTGGGTGCTGGTGAGTTAAAAGAGTTACGAGATGAAAACTCAAACAATATTATAAGTGAGATAGTTCACCGTGTAGTGGAGTCCATAGAAAAAGCAAGATACAGACTTAAAAACAAACAGATAAAAGAGTACCTAAACTACTTTCAAGTGATAACGCCAATGAAGGGTGGAATCCTTGGGAGCACAAACCTAAACAAAGTTCTTCAGGAGTACTTCAACCCTAATCCTAGTAAATGTGTTAAACGTGGGGAGTTAGAATTTAGGCTTATGGATAAGGTTGTTCATACTAAGAATGAGAATATGACCTCTTGGAGTGGGGATGGCTTTAAGATGGGCGAAGAGTCAAATACAAGGCGTATATTTAACGGTATGAGCGGACTTCTATTTAAGATAGAAGAGGATGATGAACAGTTGTTCGTATTTTATCCAAATGAAGATGTGGTGGTAGTTTACGAGTACGAAGAGCTAAAATCTCACCTTATGCTCTCTTATGCTCTGACTATTCATAAGGTTCAAGGCATGGAGTATGACATAGTTGTCATACCTATGAGTTTTACACACTTTATCATGCATAATACCAAGCTTATCTATACAGCGATTACTCGTGCTAAACATAGATGTATATTGGTTGGCGAGAATGGTGCTTTTGAGAGTGGGTGTAAGAAGTTTGAGTCAACACGGCGTGATACCGTATTGTTGGAACTCTAAATGGTGTTTAGTTTAAAACCTCGCCATCCTCAAGTACTTTCTTGAGCTCATCGACTGAGTTGAGAGTTTTAATCTCTGAAATCTGATTGTTATTTAGATAAACAACTACAACAGCTTCAGTGTTCATATCTTTTCTAAATGGTGCAGCGACTGCTTTATCATCTAGAAGTAAAACTGTATGTTTAAAATCTTTAAGACCAGGAAGTATAAACATGCTTCTTATCAGAGAAGGAGCAGCACTCACATCCGCTATAAACAGTGTATGATGCTCTTTTAAGTATGAAGGTTTCTGGGTGTTAAAAAAGTCATTACAAGTGTGTGCGGACTCTTTGCCAAAAGCAAAAATAAGTTTGTTGGTATCTGGGCTCAAAGAGTGTGACACTTCAAACTGATCTTGAAGGTTAAACACTTCAACCGTTTTACCAATGACAAGTTTTGGTTTTACGTTTTGTAGGTTTTCATCGTCTTTGCTACATCCGATAAAGAGTAGTGATACAAGCAGTGCTAGAGTTATATTTTTGATCATTTATCATCCTTTAAATTTATGAAATCATACTAAATAGTTCTGCTTAAAGCACTGTCAATGAAATTTAAGTAGTGATATTAATAAAACCTAAAGAACTAAAGTGTAGAATTTCGACAAATAATTACAAGGAATAAATATGGCATGGGCAACAGCAAGACATATATTAGTAGATAGCGAAGCAAAATGCAATGAACTAAAAACGGCGATAGAGAATGGAACAACTTTTGAGAGCGCGGCAAAAGAGAACTCTTCGTGTCCCTCGTCGGCTCAAGGTGGAGACCTAGGTAAATTTGGACCTGGTCAGATGGTTCCTGAGTTTGACAAGGCGGTTTTCAGCGGTGACGTCGGTATTGTTTATGGACCAATCAAAACACAATTTGGTTATCACTTACTTGAGGTAACAGGAAGAGGTTAGTCCTTTTACTTTAAAGAGGTAAGTATCAACTCTTCTAGCTCCTCTAAGGGAGCACTTGTTAACATATCAAACTGAGTTCTATTAAAAGTTTGTTGGCGTTTGGCAAGTTGTGCAGTATGTATGGAGATTAGCTCTAACATCTGCTCTTTATCCACTTTCGCATCTAAAAACTCTAAAACTTCTACGATACCGATACTACTCATTGAGTGTGGTAAACGTGAGTATTTATTTTCTAAGTAACACACTTCATCTATTAAGCCTAACTCTAGCATCTTACTTGTGCGTTTAGCTATTCTTTTTCTAAGTAAATCACGGGGCACATCTATGTTAAATATAGCTAACTCTTTTATGATAGGTACTGGTGGGTTTTTGGAAAACCACTCTGTTGGTGTTACTCCTGATGCTTCGTAGATAAGTAGTGCTTTTTCTATGCGATAAGAGTCGGTAGCTGCGATTTTTTCCATGTAAATGCTATCAAGACTTGCTAAAAAATTGTAAGAGTCTTCAAGTTTTTTAAGCCTGTTATTTACTCTAGTCTTTATCTCTTGAGTGATTTTTGGAAGCTCTGATAAGCCTTGCATAAGAGACTTTAGATAAAAAGAGGTCCCACCAACAATAATGAGGTTTTTACCCTCTCTTTTACAAACTTCTACAACTTCTTTATAAAGATTTATAAATATATCAACACTAAAGTACTCATCAGGATTTAAAACATTTATACCAAAGTGTTTTACCTGAGACAACTCCTCTTTTGAGGGTTTTGCAGAGACTATATCTATCTCTTTGTATATACTCAGTGAATCTATGGAGAGAATGTAAGCATCGATTTTTAAAGCGATTTTAATGGCTAAATCACTTTTTCCTGAGGCGGTTGGACCGATAATAGCGAGTTGTTTCATGAAAGTCCTTAGTTAAAATTATATCATTTTAAAACACTTTTGGATAAAATAAGCATAATATATTTTAGAGGGTCCAAAACTTGCAAAACTTAAAACAAAAAATGAAAGACTTTAACGAACTAGTTATGTTTGAACACTCTATATTTTCTCTTCCATTTATCTTTATAGCTATGGTTGTAGCAGCGGATGGGTGGTTTGGTTTTTGGCTTCTAGTTCTTGGTGTTTTAGCAGCACTAAGTGCTAGAAACTTTGCAATGGGAGTTAACCGTTATGCAGATCGTGATGTAGATGCAGCTAATCCTCGTACAGCAGGTCGTCCAAATGTTGATGGAAGATTAGATGCATCTAGTATACTCGTTTTTATTGGGGTGAATGCTTTTGTATTTGTTGTGGTTGCATACATGATAAACTCATTGGCGTTTAAGCTCTCCATCCCCATTCTTTTTGTCTTAGGTTCTTACTCTTACTTCAAGCGCTTCTCTTCTATGGCACATATCGTTTTAGGTATCTCTCTTGGTTTAGCACCTATCGCTGGTGTTGTGGCTGTGAGTGCGACTATACCTCTTTGGTCAGTACTCTTGAGTCTTGGAGTTATTTTTTGGGTGGCAGGTTTTGATCTTTTATACTCCTTGCAAGATATAGATTTTGACAAAGAAAAAGGACTTCACTCTATTCCATCAGTTTATGGTGCGGAGGCTACTCTTTTTATATCCGCTATCTTTCACTCCCTTGCAGTTTTGTTTTGGGTACTTTTTGTTTGGGCAGCTGGGCTAGGCTTTTTTGCAGTAGTAGCTGCTTTTGGAAGCGGGGCAGTTTTAGCCTATGAGCAAAAACTTGTTCGTCGTGACTTTACTCAGATAGACCGTGCTTTTTTTACTGTAAATGGTTACCTTGGCGTTGCTTTTTTTGTCCTTATTGTTTTAGATAGAGTGTTTGCATGAGTACACCGCGTTTAGTTCCAGCACCTATTAGTCTCTACTTTAGTGAAGTAGAGTTGGACAAAGAGGCATATGAAAGAGAGTATCAGCAACTCAGTGAGTCAGATGATGATCCAATCAGTCAGTGGCTCAAACTAGCAAAGGCTCGTGGAGATACTCGTGATACCGATCCTGTTCTGTTACAGTTAGTAGTGGAGATGCATAGAAAGATAGACGCTTTAGAGATGTTTTTAAAAGATGAAAAACCTAAAAGAATTTCTCTGACATCAGATGTTAAAATAGAGGCTATTGGATTTGATCACTTTAATGTAGAAGAGGGAGTGTTTGAATTAGGAAAAATTTATTACGGTCGTATAGAGATGCCTGTGCACCCTAAACGCGATGTTGGAGTTTTTTTTGAAGCGGAGTCTCCTACTCTTGCTAAGTTTGTGAGAATGCATGAGAGAGATGAAAAAGAGTGGGGTGCTTATATGACAGCAAGAGAGAGAGTTCTTATCCGTGAAGCGAAAGAGAAAAAATCATGAACTATTTAGAGTTTAATCTAGAGTATATCGTTGTAGCTATGGCGGGAATTATTCTCTATCTTCTTTACTACGTCTACGTAAAAGATGCTCAGTACTCTAAAAACATTCGCTCAGTTGCTACAGTAGTTGAAGAGCTCAACCGTGAGCTTTTTTATCTCAAAAAAAATCTCACCGAGACTCAAGGAAGCATAAAAGAGAACTCGCAAAGAATGAACGACGAGATGATTTACGAAGAGATAGAACGTAGTGTTTATGATATGGTTCAGCCTTTGAGTCTAGGTCTTAAACAGCTCCAAGAGAATGTAAATGCAATTGACGCGGAGGTTGCAAACCGTATATCTCAGATAGAGAGTGGCGTAAAGCAGATAAGCATTCCTACCTCCATCCATGGTAATGATGATGAAAAGATTATGTCTCTTTTTAAACAAGGTGTTTCAGTTGAGACTATCTCAAAAGAGCTCCATATCTCTAAGCCAGAAGTTGAGTTTGTCTTAAAAATCAACAAAATAAAGTAGATAGATGACAGCGGATAGAGGACTCTTTGTATTGGTGAGTATCTTAATAGGTACAAGCATAATCCTCTCTTATACGCTAGCACCCTATACTACACTACTTTTTAATGTAAGTGAGTTTCATTTTGCAATTAGACAGGCTATTTTTGGGTTTTTGGGGATAAGCATCATCTTTATACTCTCTCAATTAAATCCAGACAAGTGGCTCAAACCGATAGGATTTTTACTCTTTTTTGGTTCTCTAGCTCTCATGATTGCTATGCCTTTTATGCCTGAGAGTTTTGTAAGTGCCGTTGGTGGAGCGAAACGCTGGATAAAAGTTGCAGGTTTCTCTTTAGCACCTGTTGAGTTTTTTAAAGTAGGTTTTATCTATTTTCTCGCATGGAGTTTTTCACGAAAACTAGGACACCATGGGGGTATGGGACTGGGCAGAGAGCTTAAGCGTTTTGCTCCTTACTCTGTTATCTTTATCGGAGCTATGTTTATCATAGCATTTTTGCAAAAAGATTTAGGGCAGGTTGTCGTTTTGGGGCTTACTCTACTTTTTATGCTTATCTTTGCTGGGAGTAGTTTTCGGTTTTTTCTTAGTATCTTAGGGGGAATATTTTTAGCTATTATTTTGTTTATATTTACCGCTGAACATAGAATTCTTCGTATCAAATCATGGTGGGCATTAGCCCAAAACTCTGTTTTGGGAATGCTTCCAGAGTCCTTGGCTGAGAGGTTACGTGTTCCAGTTGAGGTAGAACCTTATCAGATAGGACACTCCTTAAACGCTATTCATAATGGTGGTTTTTTTGGAACAGGTATAGGCAATGGCACTTTTAAACTTGGCTTTCTTTCAGAGGTACATACTGACTTTGTATTAGCGGGACTAGCTGAAGAGTTTGGATTTATGGGTGTTTTATTTGTGGTTGTGGTCTTTCTTTTACTGCTTCATCGTATATTTAAGATTGCAAATAGAGCAGATGATAAAGCCGTTTATCTTTTTAGCATTGGCATAGGGATGATTCTCTCTTTTTCATTTTTAGTAAATGCTTATGGTATTAGTGGTATTACTCCGATTAAAGGGATAAGTGTACCGTTTTTAAGTTATGGAGGTTCTAGTATGCTAGGTAGTGCGTTTGGAGTTGGAATGGTCCTAATGGCTTCAAGTAGAGTAAATATGGATAAGGTTTCTCCCACATGAAGCTCTGCATAACGGGTGGTGGAACAGGTGGACATCTAATGATAGCAGAGTCCCTTTTAGAAGCGGCGATATCTCGCGGACACGAAGCGATATTTATAGGTTCGACTCATGGACAAGATAGAAAATACTTTGAAGTTGGCAGTGCTTTTAGTGATGTCTACTTTTTACAAACGACCGGTGTAGTGAACCAAAAAGGTTTAGGAAAAGTAAAAGCACTTTTTAAAGTTTTCATGGCATTTATAAAGGCAAGAAAACTCCTCAAGCACCACGGTATTCAAGTGACTTATAGTGTGGGTGGCTTCTCAGCTGCACCTGCTTCTTTTGCAACTCTTAGCCGTTTTTTGCCCCTATTTATTCATGAGCAAAATGCAGTTTTTGGACGACTCAATGCACTTTTAAAACCGATGGCGACAAACTTCATAAGCTCATACGATAGTGATTCACAGATAAAAGGCTACCCAGTAAAAGAGACTTTTTTCAAAACAGCACATAAAAGAGAGAGCTTAAAAACTATCATCTTTTTAGGTGGTTCTCATGGGGCGAAAGCTATCAATGATTTAGCTCTAAGTGTAGCAGGGGAACTCTCTAAACGCCATGTCAAGATTATTCACCAAGCTGGAGAGAGCGACTTTGATAGAGTTAAGGAAGCTTATCAGGAGGTAGGAGTAGAAGTAGAGCTATATGGTTTTACAAAAGAGATACCAAGTTTGATAGATAGGGCGGATTTAGCAGTATCTCGGGCAGGGGCGAGTACACTCTGGGAACTTACGGCGAGCGGTTGTCCTGCCTTTTACATACCTTATCCTTATGCTGCTGGCGATCATCAGTTTTATAACGCTAAGTTTATAGTTGACAATGAGATGGGTTGGTGCCAAAGAGAAGGGGATGATTTAGAGTCGAAGTTATTAGAAGTGCTTAACGCTTCATTAGGGAAAAAAAGTGAAAAACTACTGAAGTACTCTAGCAAAAATGTTGCGATAGAGATGATTAAAGATATAGAGGATAAGTTACAATGATACATGAAATGGCACAACTCTTAGTTGATCTTATTTTTGACTGGGGATATTTAGGCATATTTATAATGATGGCGATTGAGAGTAGTTTTGTTCCATTTCCTAGTGAGATAGTTCTTATTCCAGCGGGATATTTGGCGAGTCAGGGAGATATGAGTGTTTTTATGATTATGCTCGCAGCTCTTGGTGGTTCTATGGTTGGGGCATTTATCAACTACTATCTTGCCTTAACCCTTGGAAGAGCATTATTGCAGAGATATGGAAAGTATTTTTTCATCAAAGAGAGTGCTTTGGAGAAGATGGATGAGTATTTTGACAAACATGGAGCCATCTCAACATTTACTGGAAGACTTATACCCGGGATAAGACAGCTTATCTCAATTCCTGCTGGTTTAGCTCGTATGAATCTAGTTACATTCTCAACATATACTGCATTAGGTGCTGGTATCTGGGCTCTTATCCTTGTGCTACTAGGGTACTTCATAGGTGAAAATCAAGAGTTGATTAATACTTACTTAAAGCAGATAACTATTGGTGTTTTAGGTTCACTTCTTATAATTGCTGCGATATACTACAAAATCAAAAAAAGATAGGAAAATAAATGGATTATATGTTTAAAGCTGGTTTTTTAGGTACTAAAGCAGCACTATTTATGGATATGGTAACTATAATAGTTGCTCTTTTGCCACTTCTTGTTTACAGTGCTATTTTGCTTGCTCGTAAAAAAATGTATCTACTCCATACTATTGCACAAAACTTTATTTTTGTGTTTTCTGTAGTCGTTGTAGCGTACTTTGAACTTGGAGTAAGAGTAGGTGGTGGTTTTGACGTTTTTATGAGTGAAAGCGGTGTTGAGTATAGCTATGCTCTTGTAGTTTTAATTGTGCATATTATCATTGCAGTAACGACTCTTTTTTATTGGAGTAGAACTATTCTTACTGGAAATTACGCATTCAAAAAGGGTGCCCTTCCCGGTAAAGCATCTCCTTCTCATAAACTGTTGGCGTTTAAGACACTTATAGGTATTGTACTCACTTCATTTACTGGTATGTGGGTATATATGTTACTATTTATATTTTAAAATTATAAGGAAAAAAAATGATAAAAATTGATGATAAAGCACCTGAGTTTTGTTTACCTAACCAAGATGATGTGGAGATGTGTCTACGTGACCTAAAAGGAAAGTGGATAGTGCTTTATTTCTACCCAAGAGACAACACTCCTGGGTGTACTACGGAAGCTTGCGAGTTTACAGAGGCTGCACCAGATTTTGGTGACTTAAACGCCATCATACTTGGTGTAAGTGCCGACACTACTAAAAAACACCGTAACTTTATAGAAAAGCAGAACTTAGGGATAACACTACTAAGTGATGAGTCTACGCAAATGATGCTAGAGTATGGTGTTTGGCAGATGAAGAAAAACTACGGCAAAGAGTATATGGGAATAGTTCGTACAACTCTCATCATAAATCCAGAAGGAATTGTAAAAGGTCTATTTGAAAAAGTTCGTGTTAAAGAGCATGTAGCAAAAGTAAAATCGGAGCTTGAAGCTCTTCAAGCTTAGAGGTTAAAAATTCTTTCTCTCGCTTGAGAGAAAGGAGAGTTGTTAATATCTATATCTTAGATAGAAACGAATGTCTTGTGCTGTGTCTACAGTAAATGCTGAGCCACGCATTGGAGTTAAATCTTCAATAAGCATTGAGCTTCCCGTATCGTTCCCAAAAAATCCATTACTTCCAGTCCATTTATAATCTAGGTAAGTGTAACGAACCTGTAAAGATAAAATATCTTCAATAAGAGGCTCTGTAAAGTATGCTTCGTATGCATCACCACGAGTAGCTATCTTTGAACCTATGTTTGTATCCTCAGCGTACGTGATGCTTCTCCAGTATTTACTACCTTTATTGTACTCTAGACCCCATTTACCATCATCTGTCATTAAAGATGGCATCTGTAATCCAATCCATGCAGAATAACCTCTTACGCTCTCTCCGGGCTGGCTTCCAAGCATACCTTGATCAGAGTTAGGGTCGGTAATGCTAATGGCACCACTCATAAAAAAGAAGGTATCATCAAGATAGTCGCTCCACTCATCGCCAATACCGTTCATAGTGAAGTTAGCCGTAAAACTGTGCATACCGCCGACAGTTTTCATGCCATTCATGAAATAAGCTGGATTATTATTACTATCAAACCCAGGTTGTAGGTTTGCATCAATTAGGTTGTTTGCATAGTAGTATTGAGTAGCGATTCCATATTGACCATCATTGTAAGGTACAAAGATCAATCCACCTAAATCAATATCAGCGATATCGTTATCATTTGTGCTGTATGGAGCACCACTTGCAACGACAG
>JAYEHI010000133.1:0-2299 GCA_034659455.1 Campylobacterota bacterium
TATCATAAGTTCTATTAGTGAGAACCCTTTTCTAAAATTTCTATTTTGCATATTTTTTTGCATGAGAATTGCCTTTGATTATTTTAATTGATTATTATAGTAAAAGAAAGTTACGTTTTGGAAATAAGGGGTTTAAAATTTAACTTTAGAAAAGTTTACGAGGTTTAATCCATTCAACCCTTGCTTCAAGTATATTTTTATGATTATAATTAAGCTGATTGACAATCTCTATTAAGTCTGTATCATCACCTCTATACCCATATAGATTAATAGATTTTAGTATATTTATTTTTCTGATGTGCTTTAAATTGTTTTGATTTAAAAACTCCAAATCTAACTGCTTTTTTTCTTTAATTATAATATTTCCAGTCAACTTATAGCAACTGACTTGAGAAATATAAAAGTTTTTATAGTAGCAACTATCATCATTAAATTTTAAAAACTTCATCTCTGCATAACTTTCCGATGCATCTACAGTAAAAATAGTCTCCCCATAAAGAGAGAGTGCTACTAAAATACCTAAAATAATTTTCATTTTTTATGCCCTTTTATATCTAATGAGAGGGCTAAGTGACTTACACTGTTACCAGTACCCATATCCTCTACTCTTACACTCCATTGACCTCTTGCAGACTCATTCAAAAAAGCGACACTTAAAAACTTCCAAGAGCTATAGTTATCATAGAGTACTGTGTTCCCATAAGCAAGAGTTGACTCTGCCCCTGATGGTGAGATAAGCACTATTTTCAGTTTACCACTATTATCGTGATCAGTTGCAATATTGAGCTGAACATTTTGTATGTAAAACTCATCTTCTATGTTTACTCTATAGGTTTTTATATCTTGTGAAATTGGTAAAGAGTCTATTGTAAATCTACCCATAGTATTTTGTTCGTCTCCTAAAGGACCAAAGTCCCTAGCCATCTCAACAGCATCTGTTGCATCAACCACTCCAAAACCGTACTTCTCGCTATAGAGTAGCCCAGCACCATTTTCTTGCCATGAAGCATCTTGAAGATCATTCTTTCTAGCACTTAAGGCTAAAATTTTCTGTACTTGCATATAACTGAGTTCACTGTTGACACTCAGCATAAGCCCAACTACTCCTGAGACCATAGGACACGAAGCTGATGTCCCATTCATAGTCTTAGTATAGTCGCCCTCCTCATTTGCATCAACATCCCAATGCTCTTTATAGACATCCATACCATACTTTAATCCCGATATATCAGTCGTCACTATAGCTCTTTGCGTCTCTACTTTTTGAGAGCCCCCAGGAGCACAGACGAGTATATTTGCTCCAAAGTCTGAGTACTCTTCAAACTCTCCATACTCATTTACAGAGCTTACAGCTACGACATAGCCACTTGCAAGTATACTCTGAAAGTTTGCATTTGCACTATCATTTCCTGAAGCAAAGACATAGATGACCCCTTTTCCATCACGTAGAGTCTCGACACCACTCTCTATAGCCTCAAGTGAAGTTCTATCATCGTAGAGTGTATAAGCACCTCCACCACCCCAACTATTTGATGAGACATCTACACCCTCTCTTAAAAGAGCACTTGCAAAGTTTGCATCTGTAGGCGAAGAGAAGACGTTGAGACCCACTAAGTTGATATTTGGCGCAACTCCTCGCATGCCAGTAGAGTTCCATCCTTTTGCCGCAACAATACCTGCACAAGCTGTTCCATGTGCATTTGAGCTACTATTTTGGTAGAGTTGTGAGAATGTTGGAGAGGGGTCATTTGAGTTGTCGCTATATCGAAAGCTATTGTTAAGGTCTAGTGATATATCGCTATGGTTTACATCTACCCCAGTATCGACGATAGCCACTGTGATATTTTTCTCGCCAAGAGTCTCGCGCCATATCGGCGCGACATTGATATCTTCACCCTCTGCGATGCTATTGTTTAGATGCCACTGCTCTTGATAGAGTGGGTCAAGAGTAAAATAGTCAGCGTCTCTCTCTCCAACCACAAGACCTAAAGCACTCTCGTATCTATCGGCAAGACCATCACTGTCGCTATCACTTAGAGAGAGAGGTATCTGCTCACTTTCATCTATCATGTTTGTATCACTGCCGCTATTGCCGCATGAGAGAAGAAAAAGAGTTGTGCTGATTGTTATAAGAGTTTTGATTATCATATAAGAAGTATACCAGAGAGTTCCCTAACAAGGTTACGAAAGATGCATGAGAATGTAACTAAGTAGCTTAAAGCTACTTAGTTAATGGAATATAAACTATTTAATGTTGTTACTATTATTATCAAAGATAGCTTCAATATCATCAGCAGAA
>JAYEHI010000134.1:0-2291 GCA_034659455.1 Campylobacterota bacterium
TTAGAAACTCTTCAAGTCCTGAGACATATTTTCAAGCTGCTTTTAGAGTTCAAACTCCATGGGTAATTGATAATATTGATGGACTATCTCCAAATAAAAAAGAGATAATGAAAAAAGAGTGTTATGTATTTGATTTTGCACCTAATCGTGCTTTGGGTCAAGTTGCAGATTATGGGTGTAGATTAAATTTAGACAGTACAAATCCTGAATCAAAAGTTGCAGAGTTTATCCACTTTTTACCAATCCTTGCTTATGATGGTAGCACAATGCGGCAAGTTGATGCAGCAGGTGTTTTAGATATAGCGATGAGTGGTACAACAGCTACACTACTAGCTAGAAGATGGGAAAGTGCATTGTTAGTAAATGTTGATAATGAAACATTACAAAGAATCATGAAAGACGAAAATGCACTAGATGCCTTGATGAGTATTGAGGGATTTAGAACATTAAATCAAGATATAGAAACCATCATCAACAAATCAGAATCAGTTAAAAAAGCTAAAAAAGAAGCAAATGAAGAAGAGCTAACAAAAAAAGAGAAAAAAGAGTTATCTGATGAAGAGAAAAAGTATAAAAGTCTCAGAAAACAAATACAAGAAAAGCTTATAAAATTTGCTACTAGAATACCTGTGTTTATGTATCTTACAGACTATCGTGAGAGAAGCTTAAAAGATGTCATCACTCAGCTTGAGCCTGCTTTATTTAAAAAAGTTACTGGTTTATCTGTAAAAGACTTTGAACTCTTAGTTAGTTTAAATGTTTTTAATAGTTCGTTAATGAATGATGCCGTATATAAATTTAAGCGATATGAAGATGCAAGTTTAGAGTATATCGGGATTAATAAACACGAAGATGATGATGTTGGGCTTTATGATACTGTGATTAGTAGTGATGATTATAGTTTGAGTTTTGAGAATGAAATTTGATAAAGTCGAGAGAGCATAAATGACAAGAGCAAAAAGATTACATAGTTTATTAAAGTCTATAAAAAGTAGAGAGACAAAACCCTTATTCAATATTTTGAAAGAAATATTTGAAGTTTATGAACACTTAATATATGTCAAAAAAGAGATTGATGCGTTTGAATTAGAAATAAAACAGTTTAATATGGCAGAGAATACTCAATTTAAGAACATTATAAGTACGTTAAATACAATAGCAAGTTTTCCATGTACAGTTTTGTTTCATCTTATGCTAAAAAAACAATTGGCTCTAAGGATAATTAAGTGAAAAAAAATATTTCCATAGATAAATACAATAACCTTGTAGAAAATATATCTCAAACATTACAAAGCACAAAAGCAAAAGCAGCTCAAACTATCAATACTATGTTGGTTCAAAGCTATTGGCAAATAGGAAAATATATAGTAGAGTTTGAACAAGATGGTAAAAATAGAGCTGTGTATGGAGAGAAGCTCTTAGAAAGACTAGCTAAAGACCTTACTCTAAATGCAGGCAAAGGATTTAGTCGGTCAAACCTAATATATATGAGAAAGTTTTTTATAGCATTTCCAAATAGTGAGACGGTGTCTCACAAATTGTCTTGGAGTCACTATTTTGAGATACTAAAATCTGATGATGAGTTAGAGGTGGGTTTTTATATAAAACAATGTGAAAGGGAAAATTGGAGTGTAAGAGAACTTAAGCGACAAATGAAAAGTATGTTATTTTATCGTTTGGCACTAAGTAAAGAGAAAAATGAAGTAATAGAACTTTCAAAAACTGGACTTGATGTACAAGAAGCAAAAGACATTTTAAAAGACCCATATATATTAGAATTTTTGGATTTACCACAAACCGATAAATATTTAGAGAGTGATTTAGAAAAAAGATTAATTGTAAATCTACAAAAATTTTTATTAGAACTTGGAAAAGGTTTTGCATTTGTAGCAAGGCAATATAAGATAAATATAGGAGGGAGACATTTTTATATCGACCTAGTATTTTATCATCGTATTTTGAAGTGCTTTGTGCTTATAGACCTTAAGCGAGGTGAAATTGAACATAATGATATAGGTCAAATGAATATGTATCTTAACTATTTTAAAAGTGAAGAAAATATGGAAGATGACAATGAACCTATAGGTATTGTGCTAGGTGCTTATAAAGACCATATACTTATGGAGTATGCTTTAGAGGGTATATCAAATCAACTTTTTGTAAGCAAGTATCAACTCTATCTACCAGATAGAGTAAAACTACAAAATGAACTTAATAAACTAATGGATGATGAAAATGAGTAGTGAATTTATGGCAAAACGCCAAGTTTATTTAAGCCACTCTTTGAGTGC
>JAYEHI010000135.1:0-2269 GCA_034659455.1 Campylobacterota bacterium
AAAAAATAGATTTGAAAAAATATCAAACAATCGTCTTTGACTGTGATGGCGTTGTACTAAACTCCAACAAGGTAAAGACAGAAGCCTTCTATAACACTACACAACAGTATGGGGAGCAAAACGCCAAGGCACTCGTAGAGTATCATACTGCAAATGGTGGTATATCTCGCTATAAGAAGTTTGAGTACTTCATAGAGCATATTCTCAAAAAAGAGATAGAGCCCAAAGAGCTAGAGTCTCTTCTCAAGAGCTTTGCAGATGAAGTCAAAAAAGCGCTGATGAGTTGTGAAGTGGCAGAGGGTCTCCATGATCTCAAAGAGAGCACACCAGATGCAAACTGGCTGATAGTCTCAGGGGGTGATCAAGAGGAGCTCAGAGAGGTCTTTGAAGCTCGAGGACTTATGAAACTCTTTGATGGAGGTATATTTGGAAGTCCTGATACTAAAGATGAGATACTCAATAGAGAACAAGAGAAAAAAAACATATCGCAAGATGCACTCTTCTTAGGTGATAGCAAGTATGACTACCAAGCAGCCAAGAGAGCGGGACTTGACTTTCTCTTTATGAGTGACTGGACAGAGGTAGATGAGTGGGAGAAGTGGTGTCAAGCCTATACTTTACATATCTGTAGTAATATAAAAGTTCTTACTATAAGTATAAAAAACAGATACTAAAATAACTAAACAGAGTTATCAACTGGGAGATGTTTCGAGAACCTATAGGTATTATTGTGCCATTTTTTAATACTTTAGTAAAAATTCCATTGTATCTACCTAAAGTATACCCTTTTGTAAGATAATATTAAGTATTATATTCAATTGAATTTAAAACGGTGTTTATTTTAGGGATCTTTAGAAGGAATTTAAGCTATGAAAAATATATTCTCATGTTACATCTCGCACATCATCACTCATCAAACAGCACCCTCTTCTCTCTCATGGAGTGAAGTGGATGCTATAAACGCAAGTTATTAAGATATGACGCATTTTAGTTCTTTTAAAAAGCTCTCTACAGATGTCAAACAGACACTAAGTGAAGCCGCAAAAGATAGAAAAATCTCACTTAAAGAGGTCGATTTTGATCTTTTAAAAGTAGAGACCCTTGTTAAGACACCAAAACACAAAGAGTGGACTATTGTCGAAGAGCCTCTTGAGAAGCTCTTTGAGGAGAAGCTACTTCGCTCTACACTTCTTGAGGTAAGACAAGAGTATACGATTAGAATAAAACCTACAGAGATATCTCCTCTCTTCAAAGATGTTATGATGGAGATTCAGGTTAACAAAATTAAGAGTAAGGCTATTGTTCTCTTTAAAAAAGGGAGTGTGTTTCCTGACACACCACAACTCGCAAAAAAAATCAGAAATGAAATCTACAAAAGAAAACTCCTTTTAGGCTTTGTAGTGCAGCACTATGAAAACAGTCTCAATAGTAATATACTCAAGTTCTCAAAACTGATAAAACCACAAGTCCCACTTGCTAAAGAGATTAAGTTTTCTATATGCACCTCAACCCTGCCTCTAGCCGCTGTTGACGATGATGTAGTACTACACTACAAAAATAAAACACAAGAGGATAGCAGTCTCATAACAGGTGTTGATGTTGATGATCTTGTTTTTGAGTACATCAAACCACAAAAGGGGAGAAATGGACGCGGATGTCATGCAAATCAGATCACAATTCCAGAACCAAAAGTGACTCACATTCACCATGCTCCAGACCCAGAGACTATAAGAATAGAAGAAGATGAAAGGTCTATAAAATATTATGCCAAAAGAGATGGTTACTTTAAAAATGAAAACGGCATTATCAAAATCTCTCAAGAGATCTCGCTAAGCTCTGCGTCTTTTAAAGATACAGGCTCCATAAACGCCAATAACAATCAAGAGATATCGCTCAATATCGCAAAAACACACCACAGTAAAGACGCTGTCGGAAGCGGCGTTAACATAAACCTTAAAGAGGTGAATGTAGAGGGTACTGTAGGCTCTAATGCATCTGTAAAGGCGGTTGACTTAAGTGTAGGTGAACAGACACACCGAAACTCTCAACTAGAAGCAGTTGAACACGCTAAAGTTAAACTCCATCGCGGCAAACTCAAAGCAAAGACCGCCCAGATAGAGATACTAGAAAACGGTACCGTCGAAGCTGAAGAAGTCAATGTTGAAAAAATGCTAGGGGGTGAAATCATCGCCAAGAGAGTTTTTATAAAAGAACTCACCTCCAATACAACCATTATCGCTTCAGAATCTATAGAGATACTTCACATATC
>JAYEHI010000136.1:0-2264 GCA_034659455.1 Campylobacterota bacterium
TCATTATCATACTTTCTCTCATTTGCGAACTTATCTACAAATCCCGCTTCAACACAACCCATACAGCCATGTCCAGCTTGAACTGGCCAGCTTGTTCCACTGTTAAACTTCATAGTGGGACAGTTTACGTTTGTATAGGGACCTTTACAACCCATCTCAAAAAGACAGTAACCTTTTTTCGCGCCCTCATCACCCCACTCCTCTACAAACTCCCCTAGTTCATAATGTCCACGGCGTTCACAGTTGTCATGTACTCTTCCCTCATAAGCCCAGAGTGGACGGTTAAAAGTGTCCAAAGCGGGAAGCTCTTCAAACATAAGGTACGATAGAAGAGTTCCCACGATGTTCGTTGGGTTTGTAGGACAGCCCGGTATATTTATGATATCCTCGCGCTCAAGTGCTTCTGCTACACCTACTGCTCCTGTAGGGTTTGGAGCGGCTGCGACTATACCTCCATCCAGAGCACAACTTCCTACTGCGAGTATAAGCGCTGCATCTTCTGCTGTCTTACGAAGGAGTTCTAGGCCTGTCTCTCCTTTTGGTCCTATTCGTAGATATTTGCCATCCATAGCCATAGGAATAGCTCCTTCGACTATAAGTATATATTCGCCCTTTTGATTTGTGATGATATCTTTTAGTATAGTCTCACTCTGATCTCCACTCGCAGACATAAGAAGCTCATGATAATCAAGTGAGATATAGTCAAATATCAACTCCTCTATGGCAGGGTTTGCGGACTTTATAAATGCTTCAGAGTTTCCGCTACAGTCAGCTAACTCTAACCAGATGATAGGAATCTTGTTGAGAGTTTTTACACCCTTTTGTACAACCTCTTGAAAACTAGGATGGAGTTGCATATTTGCCGTTACCATCGATACCCAACTATTAACATCATGTTTAGCTATGTCAAGTGATTCAAATGCACTCTCTAGGTTCTCTGTGTTTAGATGATTACGAGGATTTAGAGTATTGAACTTCTCTATACGTCTTGAGACACTCTGTAGCTCTTTTTCTCTTGCTATCTCCTCTGGAGTTTTTCTAGGTATACTTGGGTCTATGAGGTGCTGTGACTCTTTTATGACATCCTCTACCATCACCTTACATCTTCCGCATACACGACCAGCTTGAGTAAATGGTGATATCTCAGAAAATGAGGAGACACCTGTAGAGCTTACTATATCTACTAAATCCTGTGCATATGTATGCTCACAACTACAGATAAGCCTACCCCTCTCCCCTATAAGACGATTTTCATAAAGATAGTTTATGTCAACTTTCTCATTAGAGTTTATAAGGCTCTCTAAATATCCCACATCTACATTAGAGTTTATCCCTATAAAACGACTCAGTCTGTCATCATTTAAAAAGTACTCATCTATACGGTTCTCTTTTTTGGAAGTGATGAGTACTTTTTCATAATTGGCTGAAAATTTTGAAGAGCTCACCTCTACAAGCTCAAACTTACCGACTTTAAGCATATCTATGTTGACCTCAAGTTTAAACTCTTTGGGCTCTAAACCTAGTATGTGAGATATAGCACAATCAGCTTGAAAGGTACAGACCTTAACATGACCCGCTACAAAGTTAAATGCCTCTACCTCTGCACACTCTCCAACTGCATAGATATTTTCATCCTCTGTTTGCATGTAGTTGTTAGTTAATATCCCTTTGTTACATCTTAGAGTATCCCTAAATGGCTCTATATTTGGTTTTATACCTGTACCGAAGATAAGAAAAGGATTCTCTATAGTTAGTTTTTTTGTTTTAAGAAGTGTGATTTGAGAGTTTTCTACTATCTTCTCTACTATTTCATCTTCGTAGGAGATACTTATTTTGCCACTCTCAAGATAAGAGGACTCTATAGTCTTTATAGCGTCTACAGAGAGCTCTTTTGAGTAGAGGTGTTTTCCTCGTATGAGTAGTGTTATATGTTCTACCTCTGGCATTTCACTTAAGGTCTCTAGTAGTTCGAGTCCTATTGGTCCACTACCAACTATAACCACATCTCTGTTTTTCACACCTTCTCTTATATCTTTACTATCTTGAGCACTTCTAAAAACTGCGGCATTTGTTATGGCGTTTATATCAAAAAGTGAAGTTGGAAGGGAGCCTGTTGCTATGATAAGTTTGTCATACGAAAACATCGCATCTTCAGAAAAAACTCGCTTGTTCTGAATGTCTATGTTTTTTACTCTTTCATTGAGTTCTAGTTTTACAGTAGGGTCAAGTGCGATAGTTATCCCACCAGGAGTAGAAGAACCATC
>JAYEHI010000137.1:0-11349 GCA_034659455.1 Campylobacterota bacterium
GTTGATGGAGCTCTTTATAAAACACTAGAGTTTACTGGTAGTACAGTAGAACACTTAACAATGGATGATAGATTCTCTATGTGTAATATGGCTATAGAGGCTGGTGCAAAAAGCGGAATCGTAGCTTACGATGACGTAACAGCTGAGTTTTTGGCAGATAAAAATCTAGCGCGCGAGCCTCGCATTCACCAATCAGATGCAGATGCATCATACTCTCTAACTTTAGACATCGATGTAGCTGTACTTGAGCCTGTAATCGCTTATCCATTCCTACCATCAAACGGTCACTCCATCACTCAAGCTGTAAGTGATAAAATTAAAATAGACCAAGCATTTATCGGTTCATGTACAAATGGGCGTTTAAGCGACCTTAAAACTGCTGCTGAAATCCTTGATGGTAAAAAAGTACATGAAGATGTTCGCCTAATCGTTACACCGGGGACGCAAAAAATCCTTAAAGAAGCTTACAAACTTGGCTATATGGATATAATAATCGATGCAGGTGGTGTAGTTTCAAATCCTACTTGTGGTGCTTGTCTTGGTGGATATATGGGTATTTTAGGTGATGGCGAAGTAGCAGTATCGACTACTAACAGAAACTTTGTTGGCCGCATGGGAAGTCGTAGCTCTGAGGTTTACCTAGCAAACTCCGCAGTTGCTGCCATATCTGCACTAACTGGTTACATAACAGACCCTAGGTAATTAATGATAGATATCCCCTGTGTCATCTTTGCAGGTGGAAAAAGTTCAAGAATGGGAGAAGATAAATCTCTTCTCCCCTTTGGAGGCTTTGAAACCCTTACTGAGTTTCAATACTCCAGACTCTCAAAAATTTTCTCTCATGTTTACATATCCTGTAAAGATAAAAATAAGTTTGACTTTAATGCTAACTTCATCGAAGATTCAAACTCTACTCAAACTTACGCACCAACAGTAGGATTTATTGCTACATTTGAAACTTTAAAAAGTGAAAGTTTTTTTGCTATTAGCGTTGACTCTCCTTTTATTGGTGAAAAAACTATACAAGAGCTTATCGACAATGATATTCCCAACAATGATGCAACTGTTGCAAAAACAGAGAGTGGGATTCAGCCCCTATGTGCCATTTACCACAACTCTTTAGAACACAAGTTTCAGACGATGCAAAAGTATGGTAACCACAAACTAGGATTACTCCTTAAGGAGTCTCAAACTACCTATGTTGATTTTGAAGATGACTCCCTTTTTCTTAACCTAAACCATCCCCATGAGTATCAAAAAGCACTTCAGCTGATAGATTGTTAACACCACTTTGCTATAATAGTAAAAAATGAAAAAAGATTGTAAATGAACCTAACACATCTAGATGAGAACCAGAGACCTAAAATGGTTGATGTTTCAGATAAAAGCCAAACTACTAGAGTTGCGATAGCGAGTGGCATTATTGAGATGAGCCAAGAGGCTTATTCAAATATAGTAAGTGAGAACAACAAAAAAGGACCTGTTTTACAAACTGCCGTTATCGCTGCCATAATGGGAGTTAAACAGACAAGCACACTTATACCGATGTGCCATCCTCTTAACTTAAGTGGCATAAACTGTGATGTAGATGAACTACCGGAACTTCCAGGTTTTAAACTAACAGTGACTACAAAACTTACAGGTCAAACTGGTGTAGAGATGGAAGCTTTAACAGGAACAAGCATCGGACTCTTAACTATATACGATATGGTAAAGGCGATAGATAAAGGGATGATTATCCGCAATGTTCAGCTTGAAGAAAAATCAGGAGGCAAAAATGGAGATTTTAAACGATAGTGACAAAAAAGTAGCATTAGAGTACCCTTGCAACTGGTGCTATAAGGTTATAGCATCTGAAGAGGCTGCACTAAAACAGGCTATAAAAGATGTCATAGACGAGAGAGAGCAGAAGGTGAATGGCAACGCCAGAGAGACTAGCCTGGGCTATACGGTTACATCTTCAAACAAGTCTAAAACAGGAAAATACACAAGTATGAACCTTGATCTTTTGGTTCACGATGAAGATGACAGAACATTTATTTTCGAAGCACTCAAAAAACACCAAAATATTAAAATGGTACTATAATTAAGGATTCTAAGATGCAAAACGACACCCTACAAAATGACCTTAGCTCGAACTACAATAGCGAGCTAGAGACTCTCAATGAGAGAGTTTTCTCTGCAATCGACGACTCTACTCTAAATATAGAGACCTTATCATTAGAAGAGATGAAAAATACGGCGAGTACAATCATATCTAGTGAAACCCAAAATCTTCAAAACGACCTGCAAAAGCTTTTAAATAAAAAAGAGGAACTTGAGAGAGAACTTGAAAAAAAATCTGAAGCACTACAAAATGCAAAATATAAAATATTTAATGCTCTAGAGTCTAAAATAGGAGATAACGAAGGTGCTTTATCTAAGCTTCACCAAGTTAAACTACAGTCAATTGACCTCTATGATATATTAAGTGAAATGGTTGAGTCTGCACTTATTACCGCTCTTGAAAAAGGTGGAGATAGAGAACTTATTGAATCAGCGGCAGAGGTTATTAAAGAGATAACATTTGAGTCTATCAAAGAGGGTTCCTTAAACACTATTCGTGTAAGAAAAATTCTCTCTACTATACTTGTAACCGCAATAGACATAGCAGAAGCAACTCCAAACCGTGCAGAGAAGATTTTAAGCTCTACACTCAAAGGGATGAGAACGGGTCTTATCAAATCAATAGATAGATTTAAAGACCGTCTTGAGTTTATGCCAGTTGAGGCCAAACATATTCTTATAGAAGATTATGATACTATTATGGAGGATTTAAATCAGACTGATACACTATTTTCTCAAGTAGTTGTTACGCAAGCTTCTCAAGCTCCTCAAAGCTTGAGAAAAATTCTTCTTGACCTAAACTCCGCTATGTCATACGATCTTGAGGAGCTAGTTCACATCTCAAAAGAGACTGCCGAAATCATGAAAAACAGATTCTCTTCTTTTGCGAAAAATGCTGTAAAAAGAGCAGATATAGCTATGAAGTCTCCTCAAGCTCAAGAGGCTAAACGCATGGGAATTCAAGCATTTGGTGTTGCACGAGTAGCACTTGGCAGTGCTATAAAATCTGCTAAAGACGCTATTGATAAAAAATAGCTTAATATAATAAATTATTATAATGTAGTAAATATATATTATGATAGTTTATATATAATTTAAAATAAAAGGACTCCCCAATGATGATACATCCAGCAACAGCCCATTTTGCAATGGTTCTCCCTATAGTAGCAACAGTTTTTGGTATAACATACCTTATCACTAAAACAGAACTTATGTCTAAAATATCGGCTCGTGTTACACTAATAAGTGCACTAGCAATGACTGGTGTTTGGTACACAGGCTCTCAAGCAGGGCCAGAGATATATGACTACTTAAGTGAAGCGGGGCAAGCAACACTTATAGATCATAAAAATCTAGGACTCTACTTAGCCATAGCACTTGGTATCGTAGCATTTATTCAAGTTATAGCATGTAAACTCCAAAAACATCTTATACAAGTTGTTTCAATTATTTTACTTTCCGTTATAACCGCTATAACCATGTTTCAAGGAAAATTAGGTGGTGAACTTGTTTATAATCACGGTACTCCATTTAAGTCATACATGATTATGGACTCTCTTAGCGAAGCTGTAACCGAATCAGAGGATACAGAAGACGAAGAAGCAAAAATCGAAATTTACGAAGACGCCATAGATGACATAAAGATGCTTAGTGAAGAGGTTGACACCATGTATGGTAATGCAGTAGAAGCCCAAGAGAGTGAAGACGAGTAGACGGGCAAATGACTAAAGAAGAGCAGATAATCGCTATGCAACAAGAGTTAGAACTCTATAAGGCAGGTAAATCAAACGCCAAATCAATCTCAATCAGTATGAAAGAAATTTCACTCTGGTTAGCGACTTTAGAAAAATAATGAATATTCTTTGCACACCACTTTACGAAGAGCAGTTAAAATCTATCCTGACAAAATTTGCACAGGAAGATTTTAATGCAACAAAAAGTTTTAAACTCTACCTTGACACCATTTTAATAAACATGCCTACTAAAGCACACAAGTACAAACACTCGATCTACTTTGATGATGAAAATATTAGAGATATAGAGCATGAAAACTTCACTATAATATTTTACAGCAACGACAGCTCACAAGATTACTTGATTTTAAATATTATAGAAAAATAGAGCTTTCTGTTCATGTTTCACTTTGTAACACCAAAATAGCTAAAACTCCTTAATATCACATTTTAATCTCAACAATAACCCCCCTCACCCCAACTATAAATTTTCAATTAAGACTAATTAGGCATAATGTGAAGGCAAAAAACTTTGTTTTTACATAAAATAGAGTAAATTAACTATATAAAATATAATTGATAACAACCTTAAAAGGAGAAAATGTGGATAATAAAAAATCTAATCAAGAGATTGGCAGAAGAGATTTTTTCAGAAAAACAGCTGCTATGTCAGTAACTGCTATCGCTGGAACATCTTTAGTATCATCAAACGCTAGAGCTGATGATCCAGCTATCATGCACCATGTACCATGGGGACAAAACTGGGGAGATCCAGTAACAAAAAATAGATACGGAGTGCCATCTAAATATGAGCATAATGTACTAAGAAGAAATACCAAGCTATTAGCATCTGGTAACTACAGAGCTTCTATCGCTGTTACACCTATACAAGAATCAATGGGGATTATTACTCCAAATGGTCTATTTTTCTCTCGTTCACATGGTGGTGTTGCGCATGTAGATCCAGCAGAGTACCGTTTGATGATTCATGGTCTTGTTGAGAAGCCTATTGTTCTTACGTTAGAGCAACTTAAAAAGTATCCTTCAGTAACTCGTACACACTTCATTGAGTGTCCGGCAAATGGTGGGCAAGAGTGGAGAGGGCCACAGTTTAACTCTGTGCAGTTTGCTAAAGGTTTTATGAGTTCTGCTGAGTGGACTGGTGTTTACATCAAAACTATACTTGAAGACTTAGGTCTTAAACCAGAAGCACAGTGGATGCTAGCTGAGGGTTCTGATAACTCTGAAATGGGTAGAACGATTCCAGTTGATAAGGTTCTAGACGATGCTATGATCGTTTGGGGACAAAATGGTGAAGCTCTTCGTCCAGAGCAAGGATACCCAGTTCGTATTCTTCTTCCAGGTTGGGAAGGTAACTTATGTGTTAAATGGTTAAAGCGTTTAGAGTTTGCTTCTGAACCATGGTACTGTAAAGAAGAGACTTCTAAGTACACTGCACTTAAGCCAACTGGTAAAGCTATCCAGCACTTCTATGCAAATGAGGTTAACTCAACGGTTACATCTCCTTCTCCAGAAATTGACTGGACAAGTTTAAAAGATGGCGACTTAGTTGAAATCGAAGGTCTTGCATGGTCGGGCATGGGAACTATTACAGGTGTTGATTTTTCACTTGATGGTGGTAAAAACTACAAAGAGGCTAAACTTAAAGGTTTAGTACTTCCAAAATCATGGACTCGTTGGTCTTACATGCATACATACAAAAAAGGTGATCAGCTTCTGCTAACATCTCGTGCAATGGATGATGCAGGATATATTCAACCTACTATAGACCAAGAAGTTGGTGTTATGGGTGTTGAGTCTGTATATCATAGAAATGCAGTAGAAACTTGGGAAGTAACAGCTACAGGAGAGGTAAATCATGTTCAAATTAGATCGTAAGTTAATTATTACTGCTTCAGCAGCAGCTGCGTTAGCGATTATTGCCACTGGATGTATGGGCGGAAGCTCTTCTGCATCGACTGGTTCAACAGAAGTAAATGGTGCTCCAACTGTTGATGGTGGTATGGTATACCCTGTTAAAAACAGTAAAACTGGACCATACTATGTTAACACTGACTCATCTAAAGGTGGCTACACAAATGGTCGTGTTCCAACAGCTAATGAGTTAGCTGCATGGGATAAAGATGTAATGCCTGATGGAACTGGTTTGCCTGAGGGTAGTGGTTCTGTTGAAGATGGTGAAGAACTGTATGAAGCGCAGTGTGTATCATGTCACGGTGACTTTGGTTCAGGTGGTGGTGGTTACCCAGCATTATCAAAAGGTAATGCTGTAGAACTACAACAGACACTTACAAACAACAGATGGAAAGACCCTGAAGCTGATGGTCCAGTTCGTGTATTTGGTTCATACTGGCCACAGGTTAGTACTCTATGGTGGTACATCAAAGATGGTATGCCTCACCCAAAATCTAAAACACTTTCTGATGATGAGACTTACGCATTAACTGCATACATTCTTAATATCAATGAAATGGAAATTGATGGTGAAGAAGTTGATGATGAGTATATTCTTGACCGTGAGAAATTCTTAAAAATAAAAATGCCAAATGTAGATGGTTTTGAGCCAAATATAGATGGTCCAGATGCACTTAAGCGTGTTCGTGCTTACTATGCTAACCCAACTAACTTTGGTGCACTAAACCTAAACAAAGGTGCTGAGCGTTGTATGACAAACTGTCAAAAAGAGACAGTAAAAATCAGACGTATTCAAAATGGCGGTATCAAAGATTTCTTACCACCAATGGATAGCACTAGAAGCCTTCCAAAAGAGGAAGCTGCTCTTGATGTAAAAGCTGTATATGCTGACAACTGTGCAATGTGTCACGGTAATGGTGTAGGACCAGGTTTTGGTGCTTCAGCTGAATGGGCTGCTTACACTGCAAAAGGTATGGATAAAGTTTACGCTAACGGTATCAATGGTACAGATGGCGGTATGCCTCCTAAAGGTGGATCTACACTTTCAGATGCAGACTTTAAATCAGTTGTTGATTACTTAATCAACGGTAAATAAACCAATAAAGGAAATAATTATGGAAAGAAGACAATTTTTAAACTTAACTCTAGGTGCATTAGCTTTAGCTGTTGTACCTGCAAGTGTAAAAGCAGAAGACTTTAGAAAAACTAAGCCAGCTGTATGGGCGGCTCATACTGTTGATGACGCTATCAAAGCGATGTACGGTTCAACTGACTTAGTTATGGAAGGTGTTAAGTTAACAGCTCCAGATGTTGCAAGTAATGGTGGAGCAATCCCTGTTGACTTTTCAACTTCATTAGATATCAAATCAATCGCAGTTTTCCAAGATGCAAATCCTGAAGCTGCTGTAATGGCTGTAACAACTAACAAGTATAGTGTTAACAACTACTCTGTTAAAATCAAAATGGGTAAATCTGGAACTATTACAATCGTTGCTGAAGGTACTGATGGCAAGCTATATGCTGCTAAGAAAACTTTAGACGTTGCACTTGGTGGATGTGAAGGTTAATCCTTTTACAAAACAATAAAAATTAATTATAAAGGTAAACTATGAAAGTAAAAGCAAAATTAAAAAATGGCGTTGTTAAAGTAAAGGCTATGGCTAAACACGAAATGAGCACATTTAACATGATGGAGAAGAAAACTGGCGATAGAGAAAATGCTAACTTCATCACATACATGACAGGGACTGTTAATGGTGAGACTGTTATCGAGATGTCTACATCTCAGTTTCTATCTAAAAACCCTATTTTTAAATTCCAATTCAAAGGTGACACTTTCAAAAAAGGTGACAAACTACTTATGAACTGGGTTGACCGTAAAGGTGGAACTGGTAAAGGTAAAGGTAAAATTAAATAATAAGTTCCCAAGCTTAAGATATTTAATTTACCAAAAACTCTTTAGAGAATATATTTTCTCTAAAGAACTCTTCGTCTTTCTAGCAATTTTCTCATTTAACTCACACTACAAAACTTCAATATGCAAAGAGGCAACATATAAATGCAAGGTAAAGTACTAGAACTTTTCATCACCATGAATGATGAAAATAAAACTCGAAAAAGCGTAGATAAAATTTCCCTTGATATACTTGGAATAAAAGGTGATAAGTTTTATGATAAAGACCCTATGAGGTCTGTACTTTTAACATCACAAGATAGTTATGAATTAAGCCATAAAAATGGAATTGATTTAAGTCGTGGATCCCTAGGTGAGAATATAGTTATGGATATAAATCCATACTCCTTATCTTGTGGTGATAAACTGCAGATAGGAAGCACACTATTTGAAATCACTCAGAACTGCACACTTTGCAAAGGTTTGTCAACTGTCAATGCAAAACTTCCTAAACTTCTCAAAGAGAGTCGTGGTATATTTGCTAAAGTAATTGAGGGAAACTCTGAAATACTTCTAGGCGATAAGGTAGAAATTTTAAATTATTAATATATTTTATATATAAATAATGATAAAATCAAACATAAAACTTTCATAAAAGGAATAAAAATGAAAAAAATCTCTTCTCTGATAATAGCTGCTTTAGTAGCTCTTTCAATAGTTGGTTGTAACGGTGAAGCGACAGCTCCAGCAAAACCTAAAAAAATCCAAAATGTGCAAGTGTTCTCTACTCCGAACAGTGACGGTAAAGTAACTACTAAAACTATTGAGGCTGCTTTTGATTCAGTTGGTTTAAGTGTGCCTGGTAACAATGACATGAACAAGCCATTCAAAACTAGATTTAAAACTCTACACTACAATGTATATAACCTTGCAATGTATGTTAACAATGACTTAACACTTAAACTTGTCAAAAAATACCCGAACTTTGGAGCATTAACTCCACTTACTATGTCTATTTGGGAAGGTAAAGATGGCAGTATGAATGTTTCAACTTTAACAATTGACGGTATGGCTAGAGCTATCGGAATGCCAGTTACTGACACTGACCTTATAGCATATGCTGATTTAATCACTAAAGCACTTAAGACAGCAATGCCTAATGGTAAATTTGTAAATTTAGGTCACACAGTTAAATTCCCTAACAAAACACTTGCAACAAACTTTGTAGCTGAGCTTGATTTAGATGGTCAATCTCCAGAAGATTTTATCGAAGAGTTTGAAGCAGAGTTTGAGGGTGAAATGGAACCTTTAGGATTCTTAATGCCAAACTATACGAACCTTCAAGAAGAGATTTTTGACGATGCTGGATATACTGGTGTTTATGACTACTACCACACGTATTCTATCTGTAAATTTGACGTAATCTACCCAGTATCAAAACTTCACCCTGAAGCTGGTGCTTGGGCTCCATGTTCTTTTTACCTTTACAAGAAAAAAGGCGAGAACAAAATGTACATGGGATTCTTATCAGTTGATAACTGGATCACTACTTTAGATATTGAAGATAAAGAGTCTATCACTCCACTTCGTGAAGCTCAAGGCATGATTGAAAATATACTCAATGAGATGACTGAGTAATAACTACATACTATTAGCATACAGAGGTTGTATGCTAATACAAAAATCAAAAAAGCTATATACTATTTAAATAGTATATAGCTTTTTTAATTATTAATAGATGAGGAAAATATGACACATTTTAAAAAACTTCTTACTACATTAATACTCTCGACAACCCTACTAGTATCACTCAGTAGTGCTGAGGCTTTTGTGCCGAGCAAGAACACTCAACTTGCAGTTGAGTACACTGTAGAAGGTGATATAGATAAAGATTTCTTTGACTTCTCTAAAGATGGCACTGAAGAGGTTGGGTTTTTCTTAAACGATCCTCACCACAATGTAAACATAGTTTATGAAAAACAGGTTGGTGCAACATACCTTAACCAACTCTCTTTCTCATCGCTGGTTAATGATAGTGTAGCAAGACCGCTTATGAACAAAGACCCAAGAATCGGAGGTTTTACTCCATTCAACCTAGTTATATACAGAAAAAAAAGTGAGAATAAAACCGTAATTACGCATATAACGCCAGCAGCCGCTCTTGATGTTTTACAGATAACAGATACAGAAGTAAGAGATACTTTTACTAAAATGTTCAATCCTCTCGATAAGGCAATTGAAGTAAAATATCCAAAAGCGGTAAAAACATATACAAAACTTCAAGGTTATGCAGATAAGACTATGATGAACTTTGAGATACCTTTTGAGGAACCTGAGGATATTGATGATTTTTTTGATGAATTTCAAGAGAAGTATGAAGCGGCGTTTGAAACAAAGGGGTATATTATCGCTGGTTTTTACAACATGAAAGATAGCCTAAACTCTGAAGAGGATGTGCTTCCAGACTATACTGCTTACGTAGTATGGTCACTCTGTCACATTCCATTTTCATACACTATTTTTGATGGTAAAAATGCTATTCCTCAAGCTGCTATCTTTGCACCATGTTCAATGTATGCATATATAAAAGAGGGTGAAAACAAGATTGTGATCGGAATGCCGACTCTTGGCGCTTGGGCGGCGGCTCTAGGTATAGCAGATAAAGAAAAGTTAGCTAAAATAAATCAACTTGATACTGAGATACCTGCTATCATACACTCTCTAGGTGGAGTAGACACAGATAATTCCAATCCTCTTCTTAGAGCCTCAAAATAATCAAGGGGTAACCCCTTTTACTCTTGAGACTTTAGCTCTGAGTAGAGTGCGATGCAGCTCTTTACCTCTTCTCTACTTGGAACTTGTCTGACTGAGAGATATGTAACAGAACCATCTGAATGAACACGTCTAAGTGCCGTTGCATGTACCCAGTAATATCCACCATCCTTTCTCATGTTTTTGACTATTCCAGTCCAAAAACCTTTTGTACGGACATCATCCCAAAGACCGGCAAAAGCCACACGAGGCATATCTGGATGTCTAACGATATTCTGCGGCTGCCCGATAAGCTCTTCAATCGTATATCCTGCCATCTCACAAAAGAGTTCATTTGCATATATGATTATACCCTGAGCATCCGTCTCACTCAATATATAGCTATTTGCTTCAAAAAACCACTCATCACCATTCTCTTCTTTGTAGATATTAGACATAACAAGCTCCTTGTTTATAGTATTTACTTACGCCTTGCATATTTGAACCCATATTTAAAAGTAACATATCGGCCATAACCAATGCCGCCATTGATTCACACACAACAGTTCCTCGAACGGCCACACAAGGGTCATGTCTTCCTTTGAGTGAGAAGTCGACCTCCTCGTTAGTAGTAGTCACAGTATGCTGCTCTTTAAAGATAGATGGGGTGGGTTTAAAATAGACATTTAGTACTATGTCGTCTCCATTGCTTATCCCACCAAGTATTCCGCCTGAATGGTTTGTTTCAAAACCATCTGAACGAATCTCATCGTTATTTTGTGAACCTACTGAACGAGCACTTAAAACACCATCGCCTATCTCTACCGCTTTTACCGCATTTAATCCCATCATCGCATCCGCTAAGACTCCATCAAGCTTATAGTAGAGAGGTTGCCCCAGACCAATGGGTGCACCCTTGATAAGCACACG
>JAYEHI010000138.1:0-2254 GCA_034659455.1 Campylobacterota bacterium
AAAAAAGGGATAAAAGGTAACAAAAAGCACTAATTTAGACTTTTGTTACCTTACTGTAAGTATTTTTACTATAGACTCACATTCATGAATAAAGAAAGTGTTGTAGCAAAGAAGAAGTTTGGACAAAACTTTCTAAAAGATCAATCAGTTTTAAGAAAAATCGTCGAAGCGATGCCCAAAAATGAGAACAAACTCGTAGAGATTGGGCCTGGCTTAGGTGATTTAACTAAATTTTTAGTTGATGTCAAAAGTGTAGAAGCTTTTGAGGTAGATACCGATTTGTGTAAACTGTTGCAAGAAGAATTTAAAGAAGAGATCGCTACCAAGCGACTCCACATAAATTGTGGGGATGTGTTGCAAGCTTGGCAGAGTAGCTTAGTGGATGAACCGTATGATTTAGTGGCAAACTTGCCTTACTACATCGCTACGAATATAATCCTAAAAGCACTCGCAGATCCAATGTGTAAAAATATTCTTGTAATGGTACAGCTTGAAGTGGCAGAGAAGTTTTGTGCAACGGCAGGTGAAAAAGTGTTTGGTTCTTTGGGTATTATAGCTCAAAGTGTGGGAGCTGCTAACATAGTAGTCAAGGTTCCTCCAACCGCATTTGACCCTCAGCCCAAAGTAGACTCAGCAGTTTTTCTCATACAAAAGAGTACAGATAGAAGTGATAAAGAGTTTGAAGAGATGCTAAGAGTTGCATTTAGCCAGCCTCGAAAGACTCTTATGAAAAATCTCTCTGCAAAGTATGATAAAAGTAAACTTCAAGAAGTTTTTAGCGAGCTAAATCTTACACTTACAATTCGCCCTCATCAAGTTGACACTAAGGACTATCACCAACTCTATAAAATAATATAAGTAAAAAAGGAGTTTGGATGGCAGAAGAAACAAAGGGGACTGAGCAACAAGCATCAGCACCAAAAACAGAAGCAAAACCAAATAACAGAAATAACAATAACCGCAGAAGTAATAATAATCGTAAATCTAATGATAATAGAAATAGCGGAGATAAATCTTCAGGTAATAAATCAAACAACAATAGAAATAGAAACAGAAATCGTCACCGTAGACAACCTACTCCAGTTGATGAAAATCTTAAAAAATTTGTTACAAAAAATCAAGAAGCACATAAACAGAGACTTAACCCTCACTTCAAACTTGACCTAAACTCAAAAGCGAAAATTCGTGTTACTCCACTTGGTGGACTTGGTGAGATTGGTGGGAACATCATGATTATGGAAACTGAGAACGAAGCGATTCTTGTAGATGTTGGAATGAGTTTTCCTGATGAGACTATGCACGGTGTAGATATTTTAGTTCCAGACTTCTCTTATTTACGTGAAATCAAACATAAAATTGTAGCTGTTATCATTACACACGCTCACGAAGATCATATTGGTGCTATGCCATATCTTTATAAAGAGATGCAGTTCCCAATTTATGGAACACCACTACCTCTTGCTATGATTGGAAATAAGTTTGATGAGCACCATATTAAAGAGCATAGAAAATATTTCAATCCTATTGTTAAACGTGAACAGTACAAAATTGGTAATGATTTTGAAGTTGAGTGGATGCATATGACTCACTCTATCTTAGATAGTTCTTCTGTTGCTATTACTACTGAAGCGGGTACAGTTATTCATACAGGTGACTTTAAGATAGATTATACTCCTGTTGATGGTTATACTGCTGACCTTCATAGACTTGCACATTATGGTGAGAAGGGTGTTCTTGCACTTTTAAGTGATTCAACTAACTCTCACAACCCTACTCCAACAGGTTCAGAGTTAAGTGTGGCACCAGCATTAGATCGTATTTTTTCAAAAGCTGAAGGTCGTGTACTTCTCTCTACGTTTAGCTCAAACATCCACCGTGTACAACAAGCGATTCAGTACGGTATTAAGTACGGACGTAAGGTTTGTGTGATCGGTCGTTCTATGGAGAGAAATATAGAGATAGCGATGCAGTATGACTATGTAAAGTTTCCAAAGAACATCTTCATCGATGCTGATGAAGTTTCACGTCTGAATGATAAAGAGGTGCTTATCGTTACTACTGGTTCTCAAGGCGAGGCAAACTCAGCACTATTTAGAATGAGTATCGGTGAGCACAGACATGTGAAGATTAAACCAACAGACTTAATTGTTCTCTCCTCTCGTGCCATTCCTGGAAATGAGGGTTCTATCTCTGGAATGTTAAATCACCTACAACGTGCTGGCGCAAAAGTAGAGATGAGCAAAGATATTCACGT
>JAYEHI010000139.1:0-2252 GCA_034659455.1 Campylobacterota bacterium
AAGCCGTAGGTGAAGGAAATGGTCCTATAGATGCCTGTAAAAATGCTCTTATGAAAGAGTATAAAAATGAGTTCACTATAAACTCATACTCTGAACACTCTTGTGGTGACACAAGTGAAGCTAAAGCAGTTGCATACATCGAAATCCAAACAAAAGATACCCTCTCTTGTTACGGAGTTGGAACTGACAACAATATCGCTACAGCGTCACTTAAAGCAATGTTTAGTGCTGTAAATAGAGCTTTTAACTAAAAAGAGAGTCCAAATACAATCTCAGGATAAGAGATAGAACACTCCTCTTTAATGCAAGTACTATAGTGCTCATATGCATAACCTAAAGACACAAATGTGTTTTTAGTTACCATTGCCACACCACCTCTCACACCATAAGATTCACGATTATCATAACCATCTATCAAAGTTTCACGAACAAAAGCTCCAACATATGGACGAAACTTTTTACTTATTGATATAAAGTAGTTTGTCGCTAGTGCCAGTTCATTTTGCATTGGATCAGCTCCAAACCAACCTCTATAAGATAGACCAACACTAAGATTATCAATTACAAAGTAGTTACCGCTTACACCCACTAGAGTATAGGTATTGTTATAACTACTTCCCGTACCAAGTGATACTCCAAAATTTGACTTTCCCTTTTTAAAGATGTCTGCTTGTGCTAAGCTACCTGCTACAATAAGTGCCAATAAAATATTTCTAACTACCATAATAACTCTTCTTGTGGATCTGCTATCATCTCTACTCTAGGTGGTTTTGAGATGTCACTAAAGTACTCTTTTTTATTCCCTGTATGAACTTCAATAATTCCCTCTGGTATATCAAATTCTCGTTTTATTTGAGGATAGAGTTTTAATACATTTTCATAATATGTTTTAAAGGCTGGACCAGCAACTCTTCCCCCTGTTTCTCTTTTATACATAGGTGTATTATCATCATTTCCAAACCATACAACAGTAGCTATTGTTGGTGAGTACCCTGCTAACCAGCCATCTACATTAGCGTTAGTTGTGCCAGTCTTCGCTGCAAGTTCTAGGCCCTTTACACGAGCACGTCTTGCAGTACCACGATTAACTACATCTCTAAGTATAGTAGTCATTATATATGCTTGTGTTCGAACAGCTGTTATGTGCTCTACATACTGCTTCTCATATACCTTTTCATGACCCTTGTCTATGCTAGAGATTAAATGAGGTTCCACTTGAACACCTTCGTTTGAAAAAGAAGTATATGCTCTTGCTAGCCCTAATGGTGACATAGACATAGTCCCTAGCGAGATTGAAAGGTCATGAGGTATATTTTTTATATTAAACTTTTTTAGCTCTTTTAAAAGATTATTCAGCCCTATATCATTTACAAGATTAATGGTTGCAAGGTTTCTTGAGTGGATAAGAGATTCCCTTAAAGTAACTAGCCCTTTATAGTTTTTCTCATAGTTCTTCGGCTGCCACTTCATCTCTTCGCCATCTTTCTTATACTCGTAAGTTTTAGCGATATCTACTAGCTCTGTAGCTCCTGAAAAGCCAACATCAATTGCAACTTGGTATATAAAAGGCTTAAATGCCGAGCCGGGTTGGCGTCTTCCTTGTGTTGCACGATTATATGAACTCTTCTTATAGTCAACACTTCCAACAAGAGCTAAAATGTCCCCTGTTGCTGAATCTAAAGAGACTAAAGCGCCATTAAGTTTTGTTGTGTTTACATCTACAGCTTTAAGTGTCTTATCCTCTTCATCATTTTTATTTCTCTTTTTTTCTTTCTCTATTTCATCTTCTTTATACTTCTCTAGTCTCTCTAATGAAGCATTATAAGCAAATGCCAAAGAGTCTCGAGCTGCTTTTTGTAGTCTGATATCAATGGTCGTATGGACTTCATAACCACCAGTTTTAAGGTCACTGATATTCAGGTCTCTAAACTTTCGTGCTACCTCATCAACTATAAAAGGTGCTCTGTTTTGTGTAAGAGTATCGTTAAATACATCTGGATTTTCAGCTAGAGCTCTCTCGTACGTAGGCTCATCTACCCAACCTAAAACATACATTCTTTTTATAACTCTATTTGCTCGTCCCATGGATATATCATAGTTTTTTGTCGGGGCATAAGTACTTGGTGCCTTTGGAAGCCCCACTAAAATCGCCATCTCTTTAAGAGTTAAGTCTTCTAAACGCTTATGAAAGTACCCATCTGCTGCAGTTTTAATACCATAGTATCCATGTCCATAGTAGATCTCGTTTAAGT
>JAYEHI010000140.1:0-2247 GCA_034659455.1 Campylobacterota bacterium
TAGAAAAGATGCTTGTGTTATATTTATATCTTTATTATCTACACTCTGCTCATAATACTCAATTTCATGAGCAGAGAGCATTACACTAAAAAGCATCAATAAAAAAACTTTCATCATCTTACCACCCCTTACTAGGAAAACTTTCTTTATATAGATATTATAACCATTAAAAATCCACTAAAAATGACATTCATTATACATGCATAGTTCTCGCGTTTAACTACTTCTCATCTTCCTCATAATTTTCCTCACTTCTATAAATGAGAGTGCAAACATCCCTGTATACCCAAGAGCTAAACCAAAAACCACAGATACTGAGTTCTCAGAGTAGAGTCTTGTTAGATAAAACGCCACAACAAACAGAGCTATACCACTAACTCTTATAAATAAAGCAGTTGTAAATGCTCCCGAAGCTTTGATAAGTGAGAGTTGAAAGGCATTGAGCATTATAAAAATAAAGAAAAAGCTTAGATGAGTTAAGTAGAGGTATGCACCCTGATACTCCGGCTTAAATGCCAGTGAAACAAACTCAGCAGAATAAAACACCATAAGAAGTACAAATGAACCACTTACTAAAAATGCAAACTTGTAAAACCATCTCTGCATATCTACTATTTCTCTATAGGATTTACCAGCATATAGTTTAGAGAGTTCGGGAAGTAAAAACCTAAAAACTGGAAATACAAAAAGAGTAATCATATACATCAGTACCGGCTTAGTAACTACTTGAAAATCCCCTAACTCTTCAATACTATAGTAGTGCATGAGAAAAAATACAGCAGTATATATCATGACTATTCCAGAACCAAACTCCATCGTTGAGAGTACTGCATTTTTAAGAAATGTTTTTGTATCCCCATCGAGTTCTACTTGAGCTAAACGCGGTTCACTCATTTCGCGACGTTTTTTTAACCATATAAATAGAGAGAGACCCATATAACTCATGATAGTCATAATGAAAAGAGACTTTAAACCATTTGTATGTGCTATATAGTAAGCTATAAGAAACCAAATAGCTCCAAGAATAGGCTCTGCAAATGTACTCTGTTTCATTATAGAGTAGAGTCTATACATCGCTAACTGGTTTGTGAGGTAAGCATAAGAGCTCATAGTAAGTATGGTAAAAACAAGATACCAATAGTGTATCTCTATACCAACTCTATGCTTGAGATAGGGAAGAATAAAACCCCAAGAGACAAGTACGAGAACGATGATGAAATACCTAAAAATATTTATGATGTTCTCATCTTTTTTACTCTTTGCATAAGCCACAACCATGGATGAACGAAACCCAATGAGAATAAGAAGAGAAAATGAGAAGATATCTATGGCTGTATAGTAAAGTGTTAAAACATCTTTTTCTATGATTCTTGCTAAAAATATCTTAAATGAAAACCCTGCCACAACAGTAAATATCGAAATCAATATCGCATGATAAAAATGTTTTTTAATCTCTTGCAAACTCTATTCCTATGTATCTTTTTTATAGTTTACATTATTGCACAGTTTTATGACATTTAGTATACATATTACGTCCATTTATCAGACAACTTCAGTATCAACTAGCAAATAAAGCATACTAAAACTTTACAAATCCATATAAAATAGCTCCAATAAATAGGAGATTTTATGAGCTACTACATTCCAAGCAGGTTTGATTTTGATTCCGATGAGAGAGGACACTTTGGCATTTTTGGTGATCGCTATGTCCCTGAGACACTCATGCCGAGTCTAATTGAACTCGACAAGTAGCCTCAATAATATTTTCTCTAAACTTAGTGTTCATGTTCCATATTGAGAATTTTTTGAGCACCCTCTTCAGAGAGCTGCTCTACATCTAGTATCTCACCAGAGAGCACAAGTGCGATACCAGCCAATTCATGATTTGCATTTAGAGTGGCATACTCCTCTTCTATCTTTTCAACAAACCACACTATACCCTCCTCTTCACCATCTAAGTCCATTCCAATTTCTATCTCAGCTGGAAGATGTTGGAGAGGTTCACGAATAAGTAAAGAGTCGTCATACTCGCCAAAAGCATCCACAGCTTCAAGAGTAATGTCAAAAGTGTCGCCAACTTTTTTTGATTCTAAGTGATTCTCCAACTTTTGAAATATCTGTCCATAACCGCCCTGAAGATACATAAGTTTTTCACTCTCATCAAGAAAGTCTCCATCTTTAGATTCCATTTTCAATGTGATAGTCACAAGAGTATTTCGTTGAATGATTTGCATATTGCCTCTTTAA
>JAYEHI010000141.1:0-2242 GCA_034659455.1 Campylobacterota bacterium
TAGCTACATCATAAACCACCCGCCCTTTTTTTCTCAAGTATCCAGCAGCCATAGAACTGCGACTACCACTTCTACAGTAGACTATGATTTCTCTATCTTTTGGTAGAGAAGAGTAAAGTTTATCTAGCTTTTGCACAGGTATGTTGATCGCATTTTGAATATGCCTACTCTTAAACTCTTCAACTGTGCGAACATCTACGATAAGAGCACCATTTTCGTATGCAGTGTGAGCTTTACGAAGATCTTCATCGCTAACTCGAGAACACCCTATGAGAAGTATGAGTGTTGCAAATAGAAGGAGTAGGTTTTTCAAAGTTGTTTTCCTTGTTTGTGTGATAAATAAGTTAGTATTTTATCACAAGCTTAGAGCTTATTGAGTATATCAAAAGCATCTATGTCTAACTTAGAAAAAGCAAACCACTTTTTACCTAAGTCTTTTAGACTTGCTCCTATGTGGTAAACATCTTTGTCATCTATTATTAAAAACCTATCATGTGAAGAGCTGAACTTTTTTAATTCTATTTTTGGGTACTGTTCGTTGTGTTTTTTAAGATCAAGTTGAAGTTGTTTTGAGATGCTTTTTGTGTATATGTTCGCATATACTTTATTTTCTCTTTTTGAGAGTAGTGTTAAAACAGTGTCATCACAATAGTTATCTATAAGCACTATAGACTTCTTTGCACTTTTAATAAGGTCTGAAACAAACAGATAAGCATCATAAACCTGCCCATCGTAAAATATACCCTGCTTAGGTTTTAACTCTTTACTCTCAATCGCATTTAAAACAGCATCAACTTTTTCGTCACTCTTAAACTGTTTTTGTTCAAGTGAGTCGAGCCTTTGAAATATGAGTGCATTGTTTGAAATGAACTTTCGCATCTTTACAAAAGTGTCTATGATGTAGATACTTGTTTGTATAGCTGTCTTACTTTTAAGTATGGCCGATAACATCGCTACACCTTGTTCTGTAAAAACATAAGGATATACTGTAGAGTGTTTTAGCATATTGAACCGGTCGCATTTTGCGACCAGTTCATTTTTTTCAGATTCAGATAACTGAAATCTAAAACTTTCTGGAAACCTGTCTATGTTTCTTTTTACTTGTTCATTAAGTCTTTTTGTCTCAACCCCATAAAGTTGTGCCAAGTCTCTGTCAAGCATCACTTGAGAATCTCTTATAGAGTAAATCTTACTTTTAATACTCTCTTCATTTATAACTGCCAAATCATCCATAACCCAACCCTATATGCTTTTAAGTAGTTTGGCATAAATAATTTATTTTAGTTAAAAATATGACAAATTGAAATGGTTTTCTTGAACAATCTCAAGAAGTTACATTCACATTACAACTCCACAACCACTTCAAACATCTCTTTAATCTCCATCTCATGACTAATCAAAAATATCTGTCGGTATTGCTCTTTTATAGTGTGGAAGGCTTCTAGTATTTCCATTCTTCTTGCTTCGTCTTGCGAGCCAAACACTTCGTCAAACGCCAAGAAACCTATGCTACTTGCTCCGCTAAGTTCTGTTAGTGTTTTACTTATGGCTATGCGAAGTACTAGGTTTGCCAAGTCCACTTCTCCACCGCTGAAACGCTCTATTGGGTACTTTTTGCCATCGTCGTAGATGAAGAAGTCGAAGTCGTTGTTTACTTCTATATGCTGATACTTCCCTTTCGTTATCTGTGCATACATTTTTGAGGCTGTGTCTGAGATTCTTGGTGCTACCTTGGCATTTAGTTTGGTTTTGAACTCCACTAGAGAGAGTTTTATCTTCTCATAGTCTCTGAGATCGCTCTGCTTTTGTTCTACTTTTTTGAGCTGTTTAGCGTTTTCATCTAAGCTCATCTGTATAGACTTTGTTTCACCCTCATTTTTGGCGATACTTAGGCTTATCTTATGTTTGTCAGAGAGTTGTGCGTCTTTGGCTTTTTGTAACTCTTCAAATGCCAACTCTTGTGTTTTATGCAGATTCACATCGTACTGTATGAGTCCAAATGTGCTCTCTTTCTCTCCTAGCTGTTTTTGAGTGGTTTCTAGTTTTTGGCTTAGAGTCTGCATCTCTATAGTGAGTGGCGTTTGTCGTTTGAGTTGTGTCTCAAGCGAGAGTACGTACTCATAGCTTTTCTTGATGGTGTTTAGCTCATCTTGCACTTTTTTATGTGCCACATCCGAGTAGCTACTGTTTTGTAATTTTGCGAGTTGTTCTTTGTTTGAGAGTCCTCTGTTTTTGACACTCT
>JAYEHI010000142.1:0-2238 GCA_034659455.1 Campylobacterota bacterium
TATATCCATCTCTTTGAGTAACTCACTGTTTTTACGATGCTCCATAGAGGTTCTAATAGCCTTATTGATAGCGCTTTTTAAGACCTCAAGAGAGAATGGTTTTTTTACATAAGCTACAGCCCCAAGCTCTATTGCTTGCATCAGTTTGCCACTATCATTATGTGCCGTTAAAAAAACTATTGGCAATTTATCATCCACTTCTCTTATGTTTTTTACAAACTCAAGTCCATTCATATTTGGCATCTGAATATCCGTGACTATGACATCGGGTTCAAAAGTGATAAACTTTTTAAGAGCCTCTTTCCCATCTTGGGCGATCTCTATCTCTGTAAAGTATGGTGACATCAAATATTTAATATTTTCAATAACTTCCATATCATCTTCTACATAGAGTAGTTTCGTATGCTCCATCACGTAAAATCCCTTGTTCTTATTTTAAAAATAGTCACAATGCCCTTTGACTCTACACTTAGCTCTCCATTCATACTGTTTTCGACCAACATTTTTGCCATATAGAGTCCTATTCCAGTTCCCTCTTTTTTAAACTTTGTTGTAAAGTATGGATCAAAAATATAGTCAATGTTTTCTGAAGAGATTCCTCCTCCATTGTCTTCAATCATTAAACTAATACCCTCTTTCTCTCTTCTTGTGGAAATATTTATAGCTGAGTTCTTTGTGGAACTGCTTACAAAGCTATCTAAGGCATTTTCAACGATAACAAGGAGGACTTGAACATACTCGTTTTCAAACCCATAAAAACCTATGCTTTTATCTTCTGGGTAAGTGATTTTCACATCTTGGACTCTACTTCCCACAAGGGTAAATACTTTATCTAAAGCATCACAGAGTTTAAAGTTTGTTCTCATTTTATCAGGTTTAAAGAAGTCTGAAAAGTCATCTATCGTCTCCGACATGTAGGCTATGTTCTCCTCACAGTAATTTATTTTTTTCTCTATCAAAGCCTTATCCGCTGTTTCATCTTTGGATATCTCCTTAATGACAGCTAGAGCGATGTTGACACGATTGAGTGGCTGTCTCCACTGATGAGCGATGTTGGCAATCATCTCCCCCATACTCGCCAATCTAGATTGCTTATGCAACACAACATCCTTAGCCGCTAACTCCTCTTGCTGAATATTGTAGCGATATGCTAGAGCCAAAGAGAGAAGAGTAAGCTCGATAAACGCCCCAATGAGAGGAGAGTGAGAGGTAAAGAAGTTCACTTCTAAAAGACCCATATTTCTAAAATGAATAATAAATATACCCATCAGCAGAGTACCCCACGCAAAAATAAAAAACTTGGCGTTTTGGTTCTTAAGCGTAAAATAGGAATAGATGCTCGATCCAATTATAATAATAATAGAGACAATAGAAAGTAGACTCGCCAAGAGCGATGAGTGATAATAACTCAAAACTAGCGTTAAAAATGTCACAAGAATATTTGCGTAAAAGAGGGTTCTAAGTATAAGGTATAGCCTTGAGGAGCTTCCCTTTATATCTAAAAAATCGATGGTAAAAACAACTGCCAAAGTAGAACCAAGGGACATTAAAAAGACAACAGCATAAGAGTTAATCCAAGGAGAATCTGGCCAAAAATAGATAAAAGAGAAACCATTTAGAGAGAGTGCAAAAATAATATAATTCATATGAAAAAGCATATAGTATAGGTAACTTCTATCTTTGATGTAAAGGTAAAGAACCATATTATAGATTAGCATAATAATAACAGCACCAAAATAGAAACTAAATACAGTAATCTTCTCTAGGGAGTAGAGTATAAACTCATTATCGTTCTTTATAAGTAGTTCAAGGTTCATACTCCCTTGCGTCTTTATTTTAAAAAAGTAGCTCCTCTTCTCATGTGGCTTTAGTGTGATTTTAAAACTAGGGTCGGGTATATGGCTATCGTTACTATAGATTCTTAAGTCTCCATACTCTCTTCTAAGAGTGAGAGTATCTCCCTCTAATTCGTAAATGTCTATATAGTCAAGAAGTGTATAAGGAAAGTGCAATACCTCTCTCACCTCGAGGGCTTCTCTATTTTCAAGCTCAACTTTGAGCCAATATGTAGACTTCGTAAACCCAAAGTTAGAGTGTTTAGCATCATAAGGTAGAAAAGATGCTTGTGTTATATTTATATCTTTATTATCTACACTCTGCTCATAATACTCAATTTCATGAGCAGAGAGCATTACACTAAAAAGCATCAATAAAAAAACTTTCATCATCTTACCACCC
>JAYEHI010000143.1:0-2228 GCA_034659455.1 Campylobacterota bacterium
TAGAAGCAATAATTAAACCCTTCAAACTTGAAGACGTTAAGGACGCATTAGCAGAAATCGGTATAACTGGTATGACTGTTAGCGAAGTTAAAGGTTACGGTGCTCAAAAAGGTCACTCTGAACTTTACCGTGGGGCTGAGTATGTAGTTGATTTTTTACCAAAAATCAAAATGGAAATGGTAGTAGCTGATGATCTCGTTGATCAAACAACTAGCACTATCGTTGAAGCTGCTCGTACTGGAAAAATTGGAGATGGTAAAATATTCGTTAGCGATGTTGAGAAAGTCATCCGTATAAGAACTGGTGAAGAAGACAACGAAGCTTTATAGTTTCAAATACCCTCACTTGTATATGCTTTTAGCATATACAAGACCTCAAAAAACCCCTCTTTAATTTTTATAAAACATTAATTTAGCTAAAATCCTTTTTGATTTAAACGATAAGGTTATTTAATGATAGAAGCTGATTTTAAATACGTAATAGATACATTTTTCACACTTTTTGCAATGGTGCTAATTATTTTTATGGTTCCAGGTTTTGCGATGTTGGAAGCAGGTTTAGTGCGTACAAAAAATGTAACAAGTGTATTGACGATAAATATAATGATATATGCAGTCGCCTCGATGGCATTTTTGCTTATAGGGTACTCCTTAGCATTTGGTTCATGGGAGAATGATGGCATGAGTAAATGGGCTGCGTTTCTTTTTCAGATGGCATTTGTAGGAAAAACCATAAACATTATGAGTGGTGGTGTAAGTGAGCGTGTTCGTATTATTCCACTCTCTCTATTTGCAGTTGTTATGGGTGGAGTCATTTATCCAGTAGTGGTAAATATCAGCTGGGGAGCGGATATTTTAGCTGGAACATTTTTAGATATAGATATGTATGACCTTGCTGGATCAACTGTAATCCACTCAACTGGTGGGTGGGCACTTTTAGCTGCAATACTTATAATGGGCTCGCGTAAAGGACGTTATACAAATGATAAGATAAGAGTTATTCCCGCATCAAACATTCCTCTTGTTGTTCTTGGAGCATTTTTACTATGGATAGGTTGGTTTGGGTTTAATGGTGGAAGTGTAGGAAGTATATCTTCTGTTGAAAATGCCGATGCCGTTGCAAAAACGATTATGAATACAAATACAGCAGGTTTAGCTGGTGCGATTATAGCTGGATTGTTAATGTATGTTAGATACAGACTCTTTGACATTACTATGATTTTAAATGGTGCACTTGGTGGACTTGTAGCTATTACCGCTGGACCAGATCTTTATGATGTATACACTCCTATTTTGATAGGAGCCATTGGTGGAGCGTTGGTTGTATTTGCTGTTCCTCTTTTTGATAAATTCAAACTTGACGACCCTGTCGGTGCGCTCTCTGTGCATTTGGTAAATGGAATATGGGGAACGTTGGCCGTTGGTATATTTGTAGCCGATATTTCATTAATAGAGCAGCTTAAAGGTGTGCTTGTTGTGGCTGTATTTGCTTTTGTTAGTTCATATACCGTACTTTATATTATCAATAAAATTACAACATTTCGCGCAGAGGATGATGCGCAAGTCGAAGGTATGGATGTCAATGAGTGTGGGGTTGAAGCCTACCCAGAGTTTAAGAGAGCCATCTAGTCTGTTAGAGAGTTACAGAGAACTCTCTAACATGGGCTTTATCATCGAGAGAAAATCATCTCTTGCCCCTGCGTTTGCACTCGCAATAATATACCCTTTGTGGTGAATGGGATCTATCTCAACACCATTGAGGTCTGTAACAAACCCTCCACTATTACTTATAATCAAACATGCGGCTGAGAGATCCCAAGCATTGGCATTTGAATTAAAATACGCGATATAGTTACTAAAAGCACCTTTGGCAACCATGCACATAGAGTATGTGATACTTCCTCCAATGGAGGTGAGTTTTTTAACCTTATCTTCTTTAAAGAGTTGGTTGAGTGTTCCGACAATTGGGTGAGAGCGTTCAGGTTTAAAGTTGACGACGGCTACGGTAGGATTAGCTCTGAGTGGAAGAGTAAGCATCCCTATACAAGATTTCGCCCCTTTTTCAGTTTGAAAAAACTCATCCGTGAAGGGATTATAGACTATGCCTAGTATCACCTCTCCATTATCTATAAGAGATAGATTTATTGCTGAAGTGTTTTCATGAGTGATAAAAGACCAAGTTCCATCTATCGGGTCAATCGCCCAGTATGGTTTGGACTCATCTATCGC
>JAYEHI010000144.1:0-2218 GCA_034659455.1 Campylobacterota bacterium
CAACCCAGTCGTTTTCCATCCATATCTCTGCTATGCTCATCTTATCTCTCCAAATTAAAATTTATATCTATTGTCATCTCTAATGGAGCATTTGCCCCCTGAGGTGGTTTAGCGAATTTTCGCATCTCCTTAAACATCTTCTTTACAGCCTTGTTAAGCACTTTGTAACGCGACTCTTCTAAGATCTTAAACGCCGAGACTCTTCCCTGTGCATCTATCACAAAAGAGACGGAAATAGTGTCCTCTTGACGAAACCTTCTCGCTTTTTTAGGGTAGTGCTTGTTTTTGTTTATCTCTTCATATATAAGTGCGAAGTAAGCGTTTATCTCAGAAGTGTTACTCGCACTACTCTCTTGCTTGAGCACAGGTTCTTCCTCTACTACGGGCTCTAGCTCTACTTGAGGCTCTATCTTCTCCTCAACTATAGGTTCTGGCTCTGGCGGAGGAGCCGGTTTTGGCACTACCTTTTTAGGGACTATTGTTTTCTTTATCACCTTTTTTTTGATAGGCTTTTTCTTCTTAACTATTTTCTTTTTCTTCGGTTTTGGTTTAGGCTTCTTCACCTTTGGAGGAGTCGGTTTTTTCACCTCTACCTTAGGCTCTACTAACTTTATATTGACGCTTGAGTTCGTTTTTTTGAAGCTCTTTTTTTCACTTTTTTCTGGCATACCAAAGGGAACAAACACGATAGCACTTAGTATCGCTATATATAGAACAATTCGTACCAACTTCTCCCCTTTTTAAATAATTTTGAAATTATATCAGTTTAGTACAAATCACAGCTAAATATCCAAGGAAACTAAACTGAATCCACATATAAAAAATAAAATGGGGTTATTTAGGGACTCAAACAAAAAAACTAAGTTTTTTTTCAATCTCCACAACAGAAATGTTATCACTCCTGCAACTCCTGAACCAATAACTCTCTCGTACCAGTTGTCTGCAAAAAGATTTGCAAGGGTACTCACAAAAAAGAGTAACTCCTATGGCAAAAAGTTCAAGCAAGATGATGTTTTCATTTTCATCAACACCTGAACCCCATGCATAAAGATTACCTGACACTCCAAGAAGTATAGCTGTATGATAGAGAATTAATAGGGAAAAAATGACAGTTAATCCATAAACTATGCTATTTTTTTGCATCTATTTTCTCCTCAAAGTGTTTAGCAAGAAGCTTGGTTCCATACTTACTCGCTACCATATCCATACTAACAACACTCAAAAAGAACTCCAAGGGTCCGTATGTTTTTTGAGATGTAAATACTTTGAGAAGACTCAACACTGCTCTTGCAAGCCAAAGGGGTACATAGCTTATTTTTACATTTTTGTTCACAGCTCTAAATGCGATACCTGCCATCTCATTATAAGTATATACTTCCGGCCCTCCTACCTCTATCTCTTTTTTTGCAACATCTATAGCATTTACACACACTTTTGCTAAGTCTGAACCATCTATAGGATTGGCTCTTTTTTCGCCATCTCCTAAAAGATATATACGATTATGTTTAGCCACGACTAAATACTCCTCCATATCTGAGTAGAAACCACTCGGACGAATAGTAGTAGAGTCAATTACAGTAGCTTGTAACTCCTCAACAAATCTCTCTTTAGCCTCGCATATTTTAAGATGTTTTAACTTCTCACCATGCAATACTGATACATATATGAATTTTTCCACACCTGCTCTGAGTGCCTCACAAAGAAGCAGATGATTCACTCCATAGTCAACATCCATATATGTCAAAGAGTCTTTTTGTCTTGTGATACCTATAGTAGATATAACCACATCTACCTCATCCATAACACTTCTGTAGAGATTCTCATCTCTTAGGTCACCCTCAACTATCTTACTTTTTGTAAGCACACTGCTCTCAAGTTTTCTCTTGTCTCTAACCACTAATGTTGTTAAGTAGCCTCTATCATGTAACTCTCTCACTATATAGCGACCTAGATACCCAGTTGCTCCTACAACCAATACATGTTTCATAATCTCTCCTTCCTTTAAACTAGGAGAATGATAGAATTATTTATAGGGATAAAATGGGGAGAGATTTTTATAAATACACCACTCGATTACGACCAGACTCTTTTGCTCTGTACATATTTTTATCTGCACGCTTTACAACTCTATAGGCATCAGTATCATCTTCTGTAGATTTTGATACACCTAAAGATATAGTTAATTGGTAATCAAGTTTCGATGAGAGTTTTTCAATCT
>JAYEHI010000145.1:0-2208 GCA_034659455.1 Campylobacterota bacterium
ATAAACCGTGAACCGCCCTCTATAGCCTGATACTCTAAGGTGGCGTTAAAGTGCTTCTCTATGATGAGTCTTGACATATAAAGACCCATACCCCCTCCTTTGGCTTTGCTAGAAGCGTTGGCTTCAAAGAGGCTCTTTTCTAAAGACTCTTCAACGCCACCCGCGCTATCTTCTACCCATAGCCCATCCTCTAAAAGAGTTATGGTTATTTTTCTATCTTTAACGCTCTTTCTTTCAAAAGCTTCTTTTGCATTGCTTAGCAGGTTGAGCATGACTTGGGTAAACTCACTCTGACTCCCAATAAGCTTGAGAGATTTGTTCCCCTGGATCTCTAAAAGTATGTTGTTTGAGATGAGAGTTGAGTCTATGATGGGGAGCATCTTAAGCAGTGAGTCGTTGACGTAAAAATGCTCTCTTTGAGTCTGCTCGGAGTAGAAGGTTCTAAAGTCGTTGATAGTCTGTGACATATACTCCAACTGAGTATTTATCTCTTGAGATTTTTTCTCCCATAGCATGGCGTTTAGTTTCTCATTTCTCGCAGCGGCACTAAGGTTCATCACTATGTAGCCTATGTTTGTAAGGGGTTGGCGCCACTGGTGCGCTATGTTGTCTATCATATCTCCTATGGAGGCTCTTTTGTCTTGGTGTACGAGCATCTGCTCTTTGACTCTCTGCTCCTCTTTGAGCTGTTTCATCTTATAGGAAAGTGCAAACGCCAGTATAAGAGACTCTAGAGGCATACTTATATGGAGTATGTCAGTAGGACTCATAAAGTTGTCCTCCAAAAAGAGAATCTGCACTTCAGCAAGGACAAAAGAGAGTATCAAAAGAGTCCAGCCAAATATATAAAAAAGAACCGCTCTATCCTCTCTCTTACCATAGACATAGATAGCAGTGAGAAGATAGACCAACATCAAAGGGGCTACGGGAACCATAAAACGGCTCGATATATCAAAAAAAGTCTCCAGCATCAGTAGCAGCGTTACAAAAGCGACAACTCTTACAAGCGTCATAGAGAGCTTTTGCAGCTCTAAAAAAGCGTTTGCAAAGAGTGCTGTAAAGAGAATAAACAGAGAGTATAAAATGCTAAAGAGCATATCATCACCACTCCCCTCGCTCTTGATTGTCACTAAAATAAGTATCAGCAACATAAAGAGCTGTGTCAAAGAGTAGTAGAGATACATTCTGTTTTTTATGAAGATGAAAAAAGAGAAGTAGTAGAGGATGGCACTAAGTATCACTCCATAGGAGATACCATAGAGGGTGTCTCTTAAGCGAAGATGCTCTTTATATGCACGAAGCTGCTCTACCTTGGCATTAAAAACCACAAGTCTATCTCTCTTGAGTATCTTAAAGTAGTAGGAGCTTCTCTTCTCCCTGCTGATGTATAAAAGCTCGCTGTTTTGCATATCACTCAGATACTCAGGAGCATATAGGTAGTCCACTCTCCCCATAGAGCTCTCAAGGTTTAAAACATACTCTTTGTCTGAACTCAAAAGAGTTTCATTAAGCTCCACTCTGACCCAGTAGCTCTGAGTGGCGTTTACTTTGAGAGGGAGTGTAGTAGGCTCAAAACCAACAACTTCTGAAATATTCTCAAAGTTATAGCTGGGTTTATCTTCAACTAGAGAGACTCCCACTATACTCGATGCGCAGAGAGTAAGCTTGAGTAGGAGTGCTAAAAAGAGAGACTTCATCATAAGCACTTGAGCCTATACCCTACTCCAGAGACATTCTCTAGACTCCCTTTTGGGAGTTTCTTTCTGAGGTCTTTTACTAGAGAGCTCAGAGCATACTCACTCATCTCTCCCTCCCATATCTGGTTGTTGAGTTCACTATAGGTGACTACTCGTTTACTGTTTTTGGCGCAGATCTCTAAAAGCTGTAACTCTTTTGCGTTGAGTTTGACAAACTCCTCTTGATGAAAAAGGCTTCTGTTGAGCAGGTCATAGCTATACTCTTCACCTAATAAAAGAGTGCTACTCTCCTTCGTCTGCATAAACGCCAATGCTGTTTTAAGAGCGCCTATTAGTTCAGACTCATAAAGAGGCTTGCCCAGGTATTTCACAAGCTGAAGTTCCACAGCCCTTAGAAGGTACTCAGTTTTTAAGTGTGCAGTTGTGATGATGATTTGCGTTGTTTTATCTTTTTTGCGGATTTTTTCTATCATCTCTAAGCCGTTGAGACGGGGCATCTGAATGTCACTGA
>JAYEHI010000146.1:0-2202 GCA_034659455.1 Campylobacterota bacterium
TTTAAAATTTATACATTAATATTAGCAATCCCCTTAGAATATAGAGTATCATACCCCCATGAAAACAAATTATCTTGTATTTAGTGATTTGGATGGAACACTGCTTGATCACGATAGCTACAGTTTCGCTCCAGCCAAAGAGGCACTAGGATTTTTAAAATCGAACTCAATTCCTCTTATTTTAACGACGAGTAAAACATTTAAAGAGGTGGTAGAGCTTCAAAGCGAGTTAGGGATTAGGCAGCCTTTTATAGTTGAAAATGGTGCTGGAATCTTTCTGCCGGGGGAGTGCAAACTTGCAAAAGATCTTCCCCATAAAGACGACTGGATTAAAGTCTCTCATGCAAAATCCTATATAGAGTTAAGACTCTTCTTTTGCGATATGAAAAAAGAGTTTCCTATAAGAGGCTTTGGAGATATGAGTCTTGATGAGGTCGTCGAACATACAGGACTAGACGAGAAGAGTGCTTCAGACGCGATGAAGAGAGATTTTAGCGAGCCTTTTTTACTTGAGGATGAAACAAAACTTGAGGCTTTAGAGAAAAAGGCAAATGAAGAGGGCTTGGGGATAGTTAAGGGTGGAAGGTTTTTTCATCTTGTTTCATTAGGTCAAGATAAGGCACATGCGATGCTATGTCTCACTCATATGTATGATGAGTATCATAACTATGAACATAGAAAAGTAGCTCTTGGTGATAGTGCAAACGATTTTACTATGTTAAAAGAGGCGGATGTAGGGGTGCTTATTCCCTTGTATGATGGTTCATTCGCGCCCTTGGAAGCAAAGGGAGTTTTAAAAGCGAAATATCCTGGTCCAAAAGGGTGGAACAGCTCTTTAAAAGAGATTTTTGATGTCAAATAAACCCTTAGCGAAAAAGATTTTTATGGATGCTCTTGATGCATCTCTTCCAAAAAACTTTATATCTGATCATTGTCGTTTAGATGGAGATATTTTATCTATTGAGAACGATAGTTACAACCTGAGTAGATATAAAAACATATATGTTTTTGGTTCTGGAAAAGCTGCAGCGACGATGGCATTGGAGATAGAAAAACTACTAAACAAAAGAATCTTCAAGGGGCTTGTGGTCTCTTCTAAGACAGATGTTAAACTAAACTATGTAGAAGTATGCGAAGGATCTCATCCTCTACCAGAGAAGAAAAGTTTGGACTCGACCACAAAGCTTTTAGAGATGATGAGAGAGTGCGATGAAGAGGATCTGTATATTTATCTACTTTCAGGAGGCAGTTCTGCTTTGATTGAGCTCCCAATAGAGCCTATAAGTTTGGAAGATCTGCAAGAGACTACAGAGTTGATGCTTCACAACGCCCTAGATATTCACGAGATGAATGTAGTGAGAAAGCACCTCTCACAGATAAAAGGTGGAAAATTAGCACAAGAGTGCAAGGCGCAAGGTATAGTGCTGGTTCTCTCTGATATTATTGACAATGACCTCTACTCTATAGGTTCAGCTCCACTCTATGCTGATAAGAGTACATACACACAAGCAAAAGAGATTTTAGAGTCTAAGGATCTTTTTTACTCTCTGCCTGATAGTGTGCAAGAAGTCATAGAGAGAGGGATAAGCTCACTTTTGGATGAAACACCAAAGCAAGAAAAAGAGTGTGTAAAACACTATGTACTCGCTTCAAACTCTCTAGCTCTTCATGCAGCAGCCAAGAGCGCTCGCTCAAATGGACTCGGTGTAAAAGTAGTCGATGAGGGGATGCAAGGCGATGTGAATGAGATGGTTCATTTTATCCTAGAGTGTGTAAAAAACTCACAAGAGAAGTGTCTGATTTTTGGTGGAGAGTGTACTGTAAAGGTAGCAGGAGATGGAAAAGGCGGACGTAATCAACATGCAGTGGCATTAATGCTTCAAGAGTTAGACAAAGAAGGTATCTCCCTTACTTTTCTCTCAGCAGGAACTGACGGCATAGATGGAAACTCGGATGCAGCAGGTGGAGTGATAGATAGCGATGATACTCAAAGCATAGATAAGAGAAAACTTAAAGAGCATATAGAGGGATTTAATAGCTACAATTTGCTAAAAGAGATGGAGAGTCTCATAGTGACTGGTCCAAGCGGGACAAATGTGATAGACTTAGCTATAGCAATAAAAGGAGAGTAAGATGGCAGATTTTTTTCAAAATGGCGTAATAACGACGCTTCAAAATGTAGGGGGACGCTCTTTAGAGAGT
>JAYEHI010000147.1:0-11043 GCA_034659455.1 Campylobacterota bacterium
CTAATTTAGAGCCATCTCTTCTATCTCCTCAATACTTTTAGCTATACAAGAGGAGAGGTTTTCACATCCATTCTCAGTAACCAATATATTATCTTCTATTCTAATGCCTATGCCACGATACTCTTCTGGAATACTCATGTCATCTTTTGGACAGTAGATTCCCGGTTCTATAGTCATCACCATTCCAGCTTCAAGAGGAATCTCTTTTCCTTTTTTGGTTTTGTAGGGAGACTCATCATGAACATCTATACCCATCCAATGACCTATGCCGTGTGGATAGTACTTCTTATGAGCTTTCTCTTTTAGGAGTTTTTTGAGTTTTCCTTCTAATAAACCAAGCCTAATCATCCCTTGACACAAAAGCATCTCAGACTCCGTATGTAAGTCGCTTCTTTTAACACCACTTTTTATCATAGCGATGATTTTCAGCTGAACATCTAAAACCATACTATAGAGCTCTTTTTGAGCAGGTGTAAACCGACCATTTACAGGGATGGTACGAGTTATGTCACTTGCATAATACTCAAACTCACACCCTGCGTCTATCAAGATAAGCTCATCATCTATCAGTTTTTTATCATTGCTTACATAGTGAAGAGTATTGGCGGCATCTCCACAAGCGACTATAGAGGTATAAGCATCACTATAAGCGCCATTTTTTTTAAATGTGTACTCTATATCTGCTAGAAGTTCATACTCATTACTCAAGCTTTTGCTCTGCTTCATCGCTCTATGATGCGCCTCTTTTGTAATGTTTATAGCTTTTTTTATTAGTGAGACTTCCGCATCTGACTTTATCAAACGCAGCATGCCTATTAGAGGAGCTATGTTTTTGTGTTCAAAAAAACCACTCGCTTCTCTTTGAAGTTTCTGCACTCTCTCGTCTTGCATACCGAAGTCATAGTAAATGTTTTGGCTACTTTTGAGATACTCTTGCATCTTCTCTTCAAACATCTCAGTTGTATAGACCTCTTCGAGTGAAAAAACTTTTTTCGCTTTTTTCACCCCTAGCCTTTTCCCAGTCCATAGCTCTAAGGTTTTATCTTTTTTTTGAACAAACAAGATTGTCTTTAACTTTTTCTTCTCTTTTATCATCACAAGAGCAGAGTTGTCCTCTTTAAAACCCGTAAGATAGTAAAAGTTACTGTTTTGTCTATAAGGGTACTCAGTATCATTCGAGCGCACTTTTTGTGTAGCACTAAACAAAACTACAAGAGAGTTCTTTTCCAACTTCTCAAAGAGTCTCTCTCTTCTAGCTACATACTCACTCTGCTCTATCATTTACAAACCTCACTTAACCATTTACTATTTTGCACAAGAGTATCTGCAAGTGCTTCGTTAAGAGCTTTTACTCCTCCCTTTGCGTTGAGAGACTTCACTTGGATCTCTTTGCTTATACGTTTACTCTCTATAATTTTTGCACTTTTTACATCTATGAGAGAAAAAACTATACTCACTCTTGAAAAAGATTTTCTGTTTTCATTTTTATAGTACTGAACGAACTCTTCTATGTTTGTCTCAAGTACATAGTCGCTTCTACTTCTTGACTTATAGCTCTCTACATTTGAAAATATCTCCGCTTCTCTTATGCTCTTTACAAGCTCAGCGTTTATGGCACTACTTGGAGCTGTTGCCCATTTCGACTCATTATAAGAGAGCTCTTGGTAATCATCCTCTATGTATCTCATCTTATGTGACATAAGAGAGCTTGCACTAAAGACTTGACTCACCTTTAAAGAGTCCTCTTTGCAAGAGCTATTTTGAAGCTTTTCTATACTCACTTTTGGTGCTAACCTATATTCCATAATCGGTGGAACACTTACACTACACCCACTTAAAAATATAACAATGGCTACTATAAAATATCTCACTACTTCTCTCCTGGCGCTTTTTTAATCTCTTGGCGTTTATACAAAATGTCGGCTGGACTCTCATCGTACTGCTTGAGCGTGCTCTCAAGCTGAATTAGAAGTCCTTGAAGTTCTAAAAAGGTGTTGTTCATAGTTGGCACTACATCTGAGCCTAGCTCTTTTAAGTTAAATTCTCCACTTGAAACAGCACGTTTAAACTCAGCCATTGAAGCGGATATTCCCTTATAACTGACCTGAATCGAATCAAGAGAACCACTAATGTTATCTTCCCACTTCATACTAGCATCAACAAGCTTGTTTATATCTGGAACTAGATTATCGAGCTTTCTTGTAAACGAATCCGTGTTAGCGATGATAGAGTTAAGATGATTTATAGATTCGTCATCAAGGACTCTATCGACCTTCTCCATCACAGAAGCACTGCGTTTAAGCAGAAGTGCCATCTGCTCTTGGTTATCCTCTCCTAGAAGCTGTTCAGTTCCACCGAGTGTTGATGAGAGTTTACTTGAGACACTCCCAAGCGACTTTTCAAAATTTTCAAAAAACGAAGGAGTCGTACTTATCACCGGATACTCCTCTCCCTCTTGATGCTCAAGGTGTTTATTCATCTGTCCACCCATACTAAGGTTGATATATGTTAAGCCTGTTATGCCCTGTGCAGTTAACTTTGCAAGTGTGTTGACTTTGATAGGAGTACTCTTTAAGATAGAGACCGTTACTTGTACTTGCTCTGAGTTTTTAGGATTTATCTTCATGTTAGCAACTTTTCCGACACTAATTCCTCTATACTTAACAGGTGCATCAAGATTTAACCCAAGAACTGACTCATCAAAGTATATAGTGTAGTTTTGGACATCAGAGTCTGTTGTCGGTTTGAGCATCCAGTAGGCAAAGCCGATTATTGACAACATACCAGCTAAAACTAATATTCCTACAAATGTATAATTTACTCTATTATTCATATATTATTTCCTATCATTTAAAAAAAGTTTGAACAAATTTACTGTTTGAACTTGTAACATCTTTTATCGTTCCCTCATAAGCTATCTTCTTCTCATCTATTATCGCTACTCTATCAAGTGTATCATATATAGACTGTAAGTCATGCGATACCATCACTATACTTAGCCCCAGAAGTGAACGTAACTTAAGCACAAGAGCATCAAACTCACGAGCAGAAATCGGATCGAGTCCACTTGTAGGTTCATCCAAGAAAAGAAGTTTGGGGTCCATCGCTAAAGCTCTTGCTAGTCCAGCTTTTTTCTTCATACCGCCACTCACTTGTGAGGGAAAAAGCTCCGCATCACTCTGTTTGAGTCCAACTATGTTTATCTTAAACGCCACTATCTCATCTATCATCTTTTGAGAAAGGTCGGTGTACTCAATAAGAGGTAGTGAGATATTATCTTTGATGCTCAAAGAGGAGAAGAGTGCCCCAGCTTGAAAAAGAACACCCCAGTTTTTTCTGAGCTCTTGTGCGTCTGCGCTTCGTATCCTACTCAACTCTTTACCAAGTACATTAATATCGCCGCCTTGAAACTCTTGGAGCATAACCATCTCTCTTAAAAGAGTAGTTTTCCCACAACCGCTCGGACCAAGAAGCCCATAAATCTCACCCTCGTTGATACTTAAGTTCAGACCATCATGAACTACCTTTTCTCCAAAAATGGTCCGAACATTTTTTACCTGAATGATACTCATTTTATATTCCTAAGTTTGTAAACGCTATAGAGAAAAGAGCATCACAAACGATAACTGCGAAGATAGACTCCACTACACTCTTGGTAGTGTTAAAACCTATGCTCTGCGTATCGTCTTTTACAACGACTCCTCTGTATATGCCTATGCTCGCAATCAAAAATGCGAAAAATGGTCCCTTGAGTATCCCTATGAAAAAGTGCTTAGCATCTACAACTTCTCTGAATCTATCCACAAATAGATTTGTCGTAATTCCTAAGTCTATATACGAGACAATCATTCCACCTAAAATCCCCATAATATCCGCTACAAATATTAGTATGGGAAGCGATATCATAAGTGCTACAACTCTAGGCATAACTAAAAAGACATAAGGATCAAAGCCCATAGTCTTCATGGCATCTAGCTCTTGAGTAATTTTCATAGCCCCTATCTGAGCCGTAAAGGCGGAGCCACTTCGTCCTGCAATTACTATGGCAGTTATAAGGGGTGCTAACTCACGAAGCATAGATATACCCAACATATCGACTATGAATATATTCGCCCCATATATTTTAAGCTGATAAGCAGACTGATAAGCGACAACTAACCCTATCAAAAAGCTTGTAAGAGCGACTATGCCTAAAGCTTTGATGCCGCTCTCGTTTATCTCAAATGCTATCTCTTTAAAACGTATGTTCTCAAAAGAGTGCAAGTATGAAACCTTACTCATCATCAATCTTCCAAAAAAAGCCATAAAAGAGAAAAATCCCTCCAACTGACTATTGAGTTTTTCATGAATAGCACTCAACAGTTTTCTCCTCTTTGGTTTCTTATGAGCCTCACTACTCACTCTTTGAAGCTTCACAAGCTCTAAAGTAGCAAGGATTTTCTCTTCGTCACATATAAGAGTTATCTGCAGATTTTGGCTCTTATACTCCTCTTGGATTTTGAGTAAAAAGAGAGCAGCCGCCGTGTCTATAGTTGAAACTTTTTTAAGATTTAGGATTAGAGTTTGGATATTTTTTAGATCTATTTGAGATATGTTTTTTTGCAGAGAGTTTATGTTGTAAAGATTTAGCTCTCCTAAGAAATCTAAGGAGAGTTTATCAGCTGTATAGTTGAGGGAGAGGGAGCTATTCATTAAGATTATTTACTAAAAGTCTCTCTCTAAAAGCTTGTTAACCTTCAAAATAGTAATGATTTTGTCCTCTTGTTTACCAACACCATCAATGATAGTGTCTTCACCATTGGCAGTATCTGGCGGTGGTCCGATGTTTGTCTTTTTGATACGAATAGCCATAGTAAGTCTATCTATAACAAAACCAGCTACATCATCCTCATGTCTCATCACAATAAAGCGAGTCTCATCCGAGTGATTTTTAGTAGCAAGTCCAAACTTCGTACGTAAATCTATAAGAGGGATAACCGCTCCACGAAGGTTAAAAACCCCTAGTACATAAGCGGGAACCTGAGGCACTCTTGTCCAAGTGAAGGGTTTGATAATCTCCTGAATAGCTAAGATAGGAACCGCGTACTCCTCTTCACCAATCACAAATCCAACTAACTGAACTATATCGTCCATTGCATCAACATCACCATTTTGCTGGTCGTTTTGTTTATTAATAATCTGTTTTAATTTATCACTCATTATAAAAACTCCGCTTTAAAATTAACGTTTCTTTGAACTACACTTGATAGATAATCCGCTGAGTAAGGCTTAGTAATATACTCAACCATACCAGATTCCACACCACGCATTCTATCAGACTTGCCAGTACGAGAAGTCACCGCTATCAGAGGCAGGTTTTTGTACTTGTTGTACTTTTTGATTTCCGTTGCTAGCGTATATCCATCCATTCTAGGCATCTCTATATCAACAAGCATTGCATCAAAGTTATGCTCACCCGATTTTAAAATATTGAGAGCCTCTTGCCCATCACTCGCTTCTACAAGTGTTATACCTATAGGCTCTAGTGCTTTTCTCATGATAGTTCTATCAGTTTTAGAATCATCTACTATCATGACTTTATAGTCACTTGCCTTTGTTTTTTCGTGAGAAATAGCCGCTTCTGCCGAAGCTACGATAGGAGTCGCTTTGACATCTCTAGCCATCGCCATAAGTGCAACAACATCAACGATAAGTGTAACGCCACCATCACCACGGATTGTAGCTCCCGCGACACCTTCTATCCCTTTAAGATAATCTCCAAGAGATTTAATTACAATCTCCTCTTGACCAACCAATGTATCAACAATAAGCCCTAGTTTACTCGTACCAAGACCAAGAACAACTACATAAGCGTTCTCGCTTGCATCAAGTATCCGCTCAACCTCAAAGATATCACCGATATGAACAAGGGATAAGACCTCTTCGCGAAGTCTCATAACCGAGCGACCCTCAACAGTGTAAATCTCATCTTTTGAAATTCTTACAGTCTCAAGAACCGATGCGAGTGGAATAGCATAGTACTCCTCTTGCACACCAACCAAAAGAGCTTGAATAATGGCGAGAGTAAGAGGAATCTTGAGTTTCATAGAGGTCCCAACACCTATCTCGCTATCTATGTCTATCATTCCGTTTAGTTTTTCGATGTTTGTTTTTACAACATCCATTCCAACACCACGTCCTGATACACTTGTAACCGCTGCAGCAGTTGAGAATCCTGGTTTAAATATAAGTGTAAAAGCCTCTTTATCACTCATATTGTCAGCTTCTTTTTCGCTAATGATACCTTTTTCAAGAGACTTGTTTTTAAGCATAGTAGCGTCAAGACCTTTACCGTCATCATCTATCTGAATGACGATCTGGTTCCCTTCATTATAGGCTTTGAGCCCTATCGTACCAGTCTCATCTTTTCCTGCTGCTATACGATCTTCTGGAGTTTCAACCCCGTGATCACAAGAGTTACGGATAATATGCACTAGTGGATCGCCTATCTCTTCGACAATAGACTTATCAAGCTCAGTATCTTCACCAGCTAAGACTAATTCTATTTTTTTATTAAGTTCACGAGAGAGATCTCTAATCATTCTTGGGAACTTATTAAATACTTTTCCGATTGGGAGCATTCTTGTCTTCATAACGGCGATTTGAAGATCGGTTGTTACTAAAGAGACTATAGAGACAACTTGGTTCAGCTCTTCTAAGAACTCTTCACCCTCATAACGCTCCTCAACCTCTTCATTGATTTTCATTAGTCTATTTTTTGCAAGAACTAGCTCACCGATAAGGTTCATCAGGTGATCAAGCCTTTTGACATCAACACGAATCGTCTGCTCAACCGCAGCTGGAGCGCGCTTAGCTGGAGCAGCGGCGGTAGCGTCGGCCTTACTAGAAGCTGGTGCGGCTTTGACCACTGGAGCGGGAGCCGGTGTTGGAGCAGGTGCCACAGGTTCAGGCTGTGGCTCAGGCTCTGGCTCGCTACTGCTTGCCTCTACTTCATCCGGTGAAGGAGGAGCTGCAAGCACCTCTTCACCAGCCGCTATTTTTGCACTCCGTTTTGCAGCGTCTTCCGCTTGGCGCTCTTGAAGAAGTTTCTCTATTTCAGCTTCTAAATCATCTGGACTCATGTTGTCATAATCCGGTTCCTCCTCAGCTGGAGCCACTTCAACAACTTCCTCTTGGACAACTGGAGCCGCTGCTTCTACAACTGGAGTATCGACCTCACCGGTTCCACCTGTGATTTTGTCTAGCCTAGAGACACATGCCGCAACATCTATCCCAGCATCCGCACTCGTATCACGAATAGTTTCTAAAAGTGCTTTCATAAGGTCAATAGACTCTAAAACGACATCCATAATATCTGGAGTGATGACAATCTCACCATGCCTAGCTTGGTTTAAAACATCTTCCATATGATGTGTAAGGTGTGTTAAAACATCAAAATTTAAAAACGACGATGCACCTTTAACTGTATGTGCAACGCGGAATATTCCGTTTAAAAGTTCTAAGTCTTCGGGGTTGTTCTCTAGTTCAACCAAATCCTCATCAAGTTTTTCAACTAACTCAAACGATTCAACTAAAAAATCTTGTAATATCTCCTGAAATTCATCCATATTTAAACTCCTTACTTCATATGAGCGCGAACGACTCGCGCTACTTCATTGTAAAACGAACTCGCTTCAAACTTAACTAAGTAAGCTTCTCCGCCAGCTTCTAACCCTCTTCCTTCGCTAAAGTGATCGCTTATTGAAGAGTTGAAGACGATTGGAATGTTTGCAAACCTTCCATCCTCTTTCACATTTGCCGCAAAATGAAAACCATCCATTTTAGGCATCTCTACATCAGAGATGATTATTTTTAAATTATCCGCGATACTCTCTTGATAGCTCTGATAGAGTTCATCTAGCTTAATAAGACCCTCTACGCCATCCATAGCTTCAACGACTTGAAAGCCCATTTTTATCAATGCTTCTTTGACTATCTTTCTCGCAGTTGCACTATCATCAAGAACAAGTGCTAAACCCTTAAAGGACTCAAGCTCTTGAGGAATAGTATCAACATCGGGTTCATAAAGACCCAAATCTTGCACCACAGACTCTAAGTCCAAAATAAGCAAGACATTATCACCCTCTATCTTGGTTACACCTGTAATCTTATTTGAATCAAGAGAACCCGTTGTGCTCATGAAAGATGCTGGTTCTATATCGTTCCAGTTTATTCTTCGTATGCGTTTAGCTTCGTGAACGATGAAGCCTATTAAAACGTTGTTAAACTCTGTAATGATTACTCTTGAGGTCTTCTCGCTCTCCTCTGGAGGAGTAATCCCCATCCATTTTGCCAAGTTAACCACAGGTATCACCACGTCGCGAAGATCAAATATACCCTCTATAAACTCTGGAGTGCCAGGGAGTTCAGTGAGTGCTGGTACACGAATAATCTCTCTTACCTTAGAGACGTTTATACCGTATATACCCTCATACACTTCTCCATCTTCTTGCTTGAGAATGCGAAAGTCTACAAGTTCCATCTCATTAGAACCGACTTTTAGGGAGTTGTCATCCATTATTTATTCTCCTTTTGAGAATTTTCTTCATATAAAACTACTTTGTTGTTGAGTGATTTTACTATAAAATATCTTTGATTGCAAGCAAAAGCTGCTAGATTAATGTAGTGAAATTTATCAAACTCAAATGCTCTGTTTTGATGAAAGTGCCCCTCAATAAAAGAGTCGCACTCATACCTCTCCAAGCCACGTTTTAAGACAAACTCTTCAAAGCCTTTAAACTCTTTGCAGTCATCTTTTTTTGCCAAAAATTCATCAAGCTTTTTAAGTATAAAATGATTAGTCAGAGTGTCAATACTCTCGAGCAAGAAGAGTATAAAAGGGTTTCGAATCAGACTCGTGTAGAGTCTGTAAGAGAGACTTACATCAAAGTCACCATGAGCTAAAAGAACCTTGCTATTTTGAAAGCTACAACTCACCGGCTGCTCTCTATAGGAAAAAACTTTAGCATTTGGAAATATTGCACTTAAATTAAAGTCATGATTTCCTTCTAGGTATATCAGTTCTATCTCTTTGCTTATCTCATTGAGCAGTCTGATTATCTCAGAGTTTATCTCCTGAGTACGTTTGACATCTCCAAACAGAGCGTCAAATATATCGCCCATCAAGAGAAGTTGTGTAGGTTGAAGTTTTTTTGAGTGAATATCTTTTATAAGTGAGAGCAGCTCTGGACGCTGCTTTGAATAGTGCGCGTCTGAGATGACAAACGCGCCCTCTAGTATCTCCACAGGTTGATTATGGGACATAGGCTATATTTGGTATACCTGTGTTTTCATCTAGTCCCATCATCAAGTTGGCGTTTGCGAGTGCCTGAGAGGATGAGCCACGAAGTAGGTTATCGATAGAACTTGATATAAAAAGAAGATTACCTTTTTGTTTTACATAGATATCGCAAAAGTTTGTTCCTGCCGTATTTTTCATATCTACTGGATTTTTACTGACTCTTACATAAGGTTCATCCTTGTAGTACTCACGAACTACTTGCTCAGCATCAAACTTACCTTTAGTTTGGATATAAATAGACGATAGCATCCCACGAGTAAGTGGCACTAAATGCGGCACAAAATTCACCTCATCGAAAGAGACTCCAAGCTTTTGAGCTATCTCCGGAGCATGTCTATGGTGAAAAGGGTTGTAAGCAAAAAGATTATCATTTACATTTACAAAGTGAGTCACTTCGCTGAGTTTTTTCCCTGCACCACTCACACCAGTCTTTGCATCTACTATGATAGGAGTTCCCTCTTGGCGTTTACTCATAAATGGTAAAAGCCCAAGAAGAGCTGATGTTGGGAAGCAACCAGGGTTTGCAACAAGTGAAGCACTTTTTATCTCTTCACGGAACATCTCAGGAAGACCATACACAACATTTTCCAAATTCTCTTCATCACTATGAGGGCAGTAATACTCTTCATAAACATCTTGAGTCAGTCTATAATCAGCTGAGAAGTCCACTACTTTTGTACCTAGTTTCATAAAAGGCTTCACAAATGCCATCGCTGTTTTATGAGGAACTGCGAGAAATACAAGTTCACACTCTTTGGCACACTCCTGAGCATCTGCTTTTCTTACCTCAAGAGAGCAAACGCCACTGAGAGATGGATGCAGTTCATCAAGAGTTGTATCACCCGTAGAGTTTGCTACATAGTTGAGGGTAAAAGTTGGATGGTTTATAAGCATCTTTACAAGTTCAAGCCCTGTGTAGCCACTTACACCTATGATTCCGACATTGATGCTTTTACTCATTTTTAGTGGCACTCAAAGACTATTTCTTGGTATTTTACTTCATCTATCTCAAACTCTTTAGCCCCACCAGGGAGAGTCACTCTCACTTCATCCCCCTCCTCTTTTCCAAGAAGCTGTTTTGCTAAGGGAGAGTTAAAAGATATCAGACCCATATCAGGATTGGACTCACAGCCACCAACTATAGTGTACGAGACCTCTTCATCAGAGTCCATGTCTGTCATAAGCACAGTTGATCCAAAACTTATTTTGGCATGTGTAAGTTCTGTTGGGTCAACTATCTGAGCATTACCCAAGATATCTTGGAGTTCTGCTAAACGATTATCGATGTTTTTTTGCATCTCTTTTGCTGCATGGTACTCTGCGTTTTCTTTTAAGTCACCGTGTTCTAGTGCCTCTTCTATATCTTTAACCACTTGTGGGCGTTTTACCTCTTTGAGGTCTTTTACTTCTGCTTGTAGCTTGTTATAGCCAAAAAGTGTCATCGGTTCTACTGGTTTCATAGTTGTTCTCTTATATTATTTTTATGATTATAGCAAAAGTTAGAGCAGATAGTTGCATACTCACTTTTACTCTTTAGGAAGTTCACTAGGCAGTTCTCTTTCCCAGTCACCTTGAGTAGCTACATCATAAACCACCCGCCCTTTTTTTCTCAAGTATCCAGCAGCCATAGAACTGCGACTACCACTTCTACAGTAGACTATGATTTCTCTATCTTTTGGTAGAGAAGAGTAAAGTTTATCTAG
>JAYEHI010000148.1:0-11019 GCA_034659455.1 Campylobacterota bacterium
CACCCAGTTTGTCACTGCGAACAATTAAAATATTCAAATTATATATATCCTAAAGAGATTTAATTGTTTTATTTTACCTTATAATCGCTATAATTGCACTTATGAAAGCACCATTTAAATGGGATAACTATTCCGACCAACCAACACAACTAAAAGACAAAGAGTATAAAAAGCAGATGCGTAAACGCCAACTTGGCTCGCTTCTTCAGACGATTTTTACCGCTCTTGTCATACTTCCTCTTTCCATAGTGGCTATGCCTTTTGTCAAACGAAAAAAGGTAGACTCTCACGACTTTTTCTGTATGGGAGTTGACTTTGAGAGAGAATCTAACGAGACTCTTGAACTTGTTCAAGAACTAGGAGTTAGCAGAGTACTTCTGCGTTTCAAGCTGTGGGATATGGACAAACTTCAAGAGTGCAAAGAATATGTACAAAAGCTTGAAGGCAAAAAGATAACTCTAAAAATAATGCAAGATAGAGAAAATGTAGAAGATTTAGAACTTTTAAAAAACAATCTAAATGCAATCTTTACCGAGCTAGATGGGCTCATAGACATATATGAAATCGGTACGACCATTAACAGAGCAAAATGGGGCTTTTTCTCGGTGGATGAGTACAACCGTTTCTATCAAGTGGCTTATGAGTTAAAACTCAAAAAATTTCCTGATATATACCTCATAGGAAGCGGAGTTATAGACTTTGAGTATCACTTCACAGCACATACACTCTTTAACTTCTTTAAGCAGAAGTTTGATGGAGTCTCATCGCTTCTCTATGTTGACAGACGCGGAGCACCAGAAAACACACAACTGGGCTTTACTCTCTCAGATAAGATAGCATGGTTAAGCACAATGGTATGGTTAAGTCCAAAATCGACTCAAGATCTACATATAACAGAAACAAACTGGCCTTTAACTGGAACCGCTCCCTATGCTCCAACAAGTGAGCACGAATGTGTAGATGAGGAGTCTTATGCCGACTTTATGCTCCGTTATCATCTACTTAGCTTTGCTTCACAGCAGATAAACTCTCTCTCATGGCACCAACTCATAGCTCCAGGATATGGGCTTATAGACAACAGAGATGGTATCAGAAAAAGAGTGGCATTTCAAACTTACAAGTATATGGTGCAGACTCTACAAAATGCTCAGTTTCTTCGCCTTGACATTAAACGCGACTACTATATACTTCAGTGTTTAGTAAATGACAGACTCTTACAGATTCATTGGAGTCTTAAACCTACCTCCTTACAAAATGAAGAGTTTTTTCAAGTCTACTCCAGAGATGGTAAGTTACTAAAAGAGAAGTCGCTTGAGATTGGTTCATCACCTACTTATATCTATATCTTAAAAGCAGTTCCCGAAATCTACAAATAGAGGAAAATATGACAAATATATTAAGTAAAAAAGTTTTTAGCATCAATCTCTTTATCTGGATGGCATTTATCCTGATCTCAATTACTTTTGTTCTCTATCCAGAGATAGACCTCTATATCACATCTCTGTTTTATGATAATGGATTCTACCTCAAAGGCTCTCTTTATGAAGTCTTTTTCTACAAGTCAGTACCCATAGTTGTTACGACATTAGCTCTGGGAAGCATTGGTCTGTTTCTTTACAACAAGTTTACAAATAAAAATATTTTTCAAATCGACAACAAAACAATTGTTTACATGGTTCTCGTTCTAGCACTTGCACCTGGTCTCATAGTAAACACTACCTTCAAACAAAACTGGGAGAGAGCTAGACCAGGAGAGATAAAGCAGTTCGGAGGAGAGAAAACTTTTTCTCCTGCATTTATCATGACTGATCAAGGTGGAAACTCTTTTAGTAGTGGCCATGGTGCAGCTGCATTTAGTGTGCTTGGATTTGCTCTTTTAGCTCTTAAACGCAGAAACTTATGGATAGGTTTAGCACTTAGTTATGGGGTGGCTGTAAGTTTTGCAAGGATTATAGGTGGAGGTCACTTCTTTAGTGATAATATCACTTCATTTTTTATCGTTTACATTACAACCAATATTTTATACCATTATATTATAGAGAAACGTTCATGAAGATTTTAATTATATTACCAAACTGGTTAGGCGATGCGGTCATGGCGACTCCAGCCATAGAGCTTTTAGCCTTACACTATCCAAACGCCAAGTTTACTTTTGTTGGTAGCTATGTGAGTATCGAAGCTTTAAAACATCATCCACTCTGTGAAAGAGCGGTAGTCGATGAGACGAAAAAAGCCTCTTCGCGTTTAGTCGCAACTTACAAATTAGCCAAAGAGTTAGGAGAGTTTTCTTTAGCTATCACCTTTCGAAATCAACTACACTCTTCTCTTCTCCTTCGTTTTACAAATACTGTAGTCTGTTTGGCAAAAAACTCATGGCACTCAAGACTTTTACTCTCCCATACTCCAACTATCAAAGCTAATAAGCATTTAGTAGAACAGTACAGTGAACTTGCAATGATAAATACAGACTCGTTTGATAAAGAGAGTCCAGCTTTAAAACTCTATATAGAAGCAAAAGAGTTGGAAAAACCAACTCTAGGCATAAATGCAGGTGCCACTTATGGAAGTGCTAAACGCTGGTACCCTGAACGATTTGCTGGGGTAGCGGCTGCGTTTAATGACCAATATGACATTATGATATTTGGGGGACCTAATGAAGTAGAAATGGCACAAGAGATAGAGAATAACCTCATATCTCTAGGTGTTAAAAACTTCACTAACCTTGCTGGAAAAACCAATATAGAAGAGTTATGCTCAAACATTGCGGGGTGTTCTCTTTTTGTCACAAATGATAGTGGACCTATGCATGTTGCAGCTGCTTACAAGATTCCGACAGTAGCTATATTTGGACCAACAAAGTATAAGGAGACATCACAGTGGAAAAATGAAAAGAGTGTGATTGTTCGTAAAGAGATGGAGTGTAGTCCCTGCATGAAACGCGAATGTCCCTTAGGACATCACGACTGTATGAAACAGATAGGTTCTGCAGAGGTTATTGAAGCTATTAAAACTTTACTTTAAATCCAAAGTAGAATGAAGAGTTGTAGTTAAGTGTTTTTTTATTTGTATCGATACTATCCTCTTTAAAAGTTGCATTAAGACTTCTATAGCCAAAAGTCACACCTGCATTTTCAATCAACTCAATATCATAATGAATTCTGTACCCTAAATACTCTTGAGCATCTAAAAAAGTAAGTACTTGAGGTGCGTAATATAAAGAGCCCTCTATAGACATAGGGACCAGCTCTTTAGCCGGTATTACATAAGCAAATGCAACACCTAAAGGGAGTGATGATAAATCACTATCTTCTATTTTAGAATAATTAAGTTTTATACCCATACCAAAACTCATACCTAATTTTCCTACCTCTTTCATAATAAGAAAGTTTCCTTCAAAATATGGGTTTATACTTAAGTTATCATCTTCAGAATGACTAGCATCTGGGTTTAAAAACTTTATACCTAGAAACATTGTTTCTGGTTCAACAGCTTTGTTAAACTGCCCTACATCAAACTGAGCACCTATTTCTAAATCTTTATCGTTTATATTTATTTCCGCTGTATGAAGAGCAAACGCCGAAGCTGCACAAGCGACTATAAGTGATATTTTCTTTAACATGAACTTCCTTGTATCTTTTCTATAGTTTTTGTTGTACTTTTGCCATCCACAAAATCAACAAGCTTCAACTCGCCAGCAAATTCCGTTCCGACAACGGCTTTACCTTCATAGTCTCCACCTTTTACAAGTACATCCGGTTTAATCATCTTAATCAAATTGTGAGGAGTATCTTCAGTAAATGGAACAACAAAGTCAACTGCTTCTAAAGCAGCTAAAAGATAGGCTCGATCATCTGCGATGTTTACCGGACGAGTAGGACCTTTTAAACGTGATACTGACTCATCAGAGTTTAACCCAACTATAAGTATATCTCCAAAACTTTTCGCAACTTGCAAGTACTTTACATGTCCAACATGGAGTATGTCAAAACAGCCATTTGTAAATACCACGCGTTTTCCATTTGCCTTGCATCTAGTTATGATCGCATCTATATCTTCAAAGCTTTTTATGTGTGAATCAGAAGTACTTTTGTGTAAAGAAGCCTCGTACTCTTCTATTTCATCTATAGTTACAGTGGCAGAACCTATCTTGCCTACCACTACGCCAGCCGCAAGATTTGCAAAACCTGCAGTCTCCTGTATAGTTTTGCCAGCACTCAAAGCAAAAGCTATAGAAGCGATAACCGTATCACCTGCACCAGTTACATCAAATACCTCTTTTGCAACGGTAGGAAATGTCTCTAGCTCCTTGTCCAAAGTAGCTATACCATCTTCTGAAAGTGTAATAAGAGATATGCCTAAATCACACTCACTTTTAAGCTTTAATAGTGCTCTTTGCAAACTATCATTGTCCTCTATTTCTATTCCTGTAGCAAGAACAGCTTCTCTCTTATTTGGTGTTAAGAGGTAAGCACCTCTATATTTTGAAAAGGCACTCCCTTTAGGATCAACAAGAACTTTAACATCAGTATCTTTTGCTAAGGATATAACACCCTGACACAAATCATCAGTAAGAACTCCCTTGCCGTAATCAGATAATATTATCATATCAAATGAGCTTATCGTATCTTGTAAAGAGTTTAATATTTTTTGAACCGACTCTTTGGTTATACTATTTTTACTCTCTTTATCATACCTTAGTATCTGTTGTGAAACTGCTATCACACGACTTTTTTTAGAAGTTTTTCTCCCCTCTTGAGTTATGATGTTTTTACTATCAACACCTATAGTGTTTAACATTTCAATGAGTTCTGACCCTATATCATCATCACCCATCACACTACTTACACTTACATTTGCACCAAGTGCATTTAGGTTGTTTATAACATTACCAGCACCACCAAGAACAGTTGTCTCTTTAGCGATATCAACAACTTGAACAGGTGCTTCAGGAGATATACGTTCACAAGAGCCCCATAGATAATGGTCTATCATTAAGTCACCAACAACTAAAATATTAGGTGTCGCATTTTTTAAAACTTGCATCTATTTAACTTCTTCTTCATATACTCTTTTAATTTCGCTTACATAAGCTTTTATTCCATCTTCCATCTCATAAGCTGGCCCGTAACCTAAACCCTCTCTTGAAGTTGCTATATCCGCTTCTGTATGAAACTGATAGGAGCCTACAAATGGATTTGGAATATACTCGCAAGTCAACTCCGTTCCTAGCTCTTTTTGTAAGATGTCAACTATGTCTTGAAAACTTCTAGCTTTCCCTGTTCCTACATTATAAATACCACTCTCTTTAGGTTTCATAGCTTTTATATTTGCTTGAATAATATCTTCAACATAGATAAAATCACGAAGTATTTTGTCGCTTCCTTCAAATAACTTAGGGTTTTTTCCAGCGAGAATTTGATGACCAAACTGTAAAACCATAGAGGCAGTAGAGTTTTTGAAGTACTCTCCAGCACCATATACATTAAAGTATCGTAGCCCAACTATAGAGATATCTGTATCTTTCATATACTCACGACTTAGGTGGTCCATGCTTAGTTTTGAAAATCCATATACATTGTTAGGAGCTTCACGACCAACTCTCTGAGGAGACTCGGCATTTCCATAAGTTGCAGCAGATGAAGCGTAAATCATATTAGCATTGTGTGCCACTGCCAAATCAAGCAAATCCTTATATGCATTTACATTTGTTTTTATCATTAAATCTTGTTCTTGCGCGGTAGTATCAGAGATGGCAGCTTCATGAAAAATATAATCAAACTTATAGTTTACCTCTAAGTCAAGTAGTAAATCCTTGTCATTAATATCCCCGCTAATGATTTCACCACTAAAACCGATAAGATTTTTAAAGTGACCAAAGCTTTTTAGATTACCATTACTGAGAGTCTCGCCACTTCTAAAACTATCAAGCACTACGACTTTTGCATCAGGATGATTTTTCTGAAAATAAAATGCTAAGTTAGAGCCTATAAACCCTGCTCCACCGGTAATTAAAATTGTTTTATTCTTTAAATCGTCTTCTATGTATCTCATCTGCACATCCATAATTAATTTATTAAATAAAATCATACCTTTAAATTCATTAACAAGTATTTAAGACACAAAGTATTATAATGTATTCGAAATATTAAATTAAGGAATTAAAATGAAAAAAATCGTAATCGCTTCAATCGCAACTTTAGCTTTAGCAACTGCTTCTATGGCAGCAGCAGTAAACGGTAAAGCTTGTGCAGCATGTCATGGTGCAGACTGGTCAAAACATGCAATGGGAAAATCTAAAAATGTTGCAGAGATGACTCATGCAGATATCGCAGCAGCTCTTAAAGGCTACAAAGCTGGTACTTACGGTGGACCAATGAAAGGTGTTATGAAAGGCCAAGTTGGTAGATATACTGATGCTGAATTAGACGCATTCTCTCAAACTATCGGTAAATAATTCAAGGCTAAAGCCTGATGTGGAAATCAACTAAATTGATTTCCACACTTTTTACTTAAAATTACTCTAGTTTATAACTCTTCTTCAACTCTTCGCGTTTCTTTTCTTTATTTACGGCATCATTTAAATCATCTTCATTATCAAATTTTGCAGCATTTAAAAATTTTTCTTCATCGTCAAACTGTCCACTTTTAACAGCCCAAAGAAAAGCGAAAAGTGCTATACCCCCTAAAAAAAGCGATGCACCAAGCATCATTGCAACAACCATATTGTCCATTCTAATTCCTTTTCCATTTATATCGTATTCGCATAGAATTTCCTACAACTAAAAGTGAGCTAAAACTCATCGATAAAGCAGCCACTAATGGGATAACAAGTCCAGCCATAGCTAAAGGAATAGTTATACCATTATAGACAAGTGATATCATAAAATTCTGCTTGATAAGTCTGAAGGTCGTTTGTGAAATTTTAAATGAATTTAAAAGAGAGCCTAGTGAACTATCTAAAAGAACGACATCACTCACCTCAACGGCAATATCACTTCCACTACCCATAACAATGCCAATGTCCGCTTTAGCCAGTGCCAATACATCGTTCACACCATCACCGACCATAACAACGACTCTACCCTCTTTGTGTAAATTTTCAACATATGCTAATTTGTCTTCTGGACTCAATTCATAATTAACATTTTCTATACCTATCTCTTGTGCAATGCTTCGAGCACTTTTTTCATTATCCCCCGTAAGCATAATAGTCTCAATATCTCTCTTCTTTAAAGTTTGCACTAAATCTTGTGCATTTTCTTTAATTCTGTCACTAAGCTCATATATGGCTATAAGTTGACCATCGATAGCTAAATAAAATACACTCTTATCACTTGCATGATTTACTTCTATTGAGAACTCTTGCATCAGTTTATAGTTACCACCAATAACTATCTGCTCATGATATCTTGCTTTTACACCCCTAGCTGGAATTTGAGTAAACTCCTCAAAAATGATCTCATCATCCACTTTTTCATCTTCTTGAAGATACTTCATGACTCCTTGAGATATAGGATGCTTAGATGTTTTTACGAGTGAATAAAGTAATCTATAATCAAACTCTTTTAAAATCTCTTCTTTTATCACTTCAGGCTTTCCAACTGTTAATGTACCAGTCTTATCCACAACTAAAACATCCGCCTTAGCCATTGTCTCAAGCTGTGCGGCTTCTTTAAACAGTATACCTCTCTTTACACCTAAACTCAGACCAACAAGAGTTGCAACTGGAGTAGCTAAACCTAATGCACATGGGCAGGCTATTACGATAACGGAAATCCCTATCATTAGAGACTCTTCAAAACTATGAGGCCAGAACCACCAAGCGATAAATGTTAAAAATGAGAGTACCAAAATTGCGGTTGAAAAATGTTCTGAGAGTCTGTTTGCGAGCTGCTCTATTTTTGGTTTTTTGTTTATTGCACTTTCTAAGAGAGTAACTAAACTTGAGAGAGTTGAGTGTTCAAAATCTTTTGTTGTTTTAAAATGTATGTCCGCATCCATACTTGTCGTTCCACTAATAACCACATCACCAATGTTTTTATATATAGGCTCGCTCTCCCCTGTAAGGTTTGACTCATCAAATGAACCTTCACCTTTTGTTATCTCGCCATCTAATAGAACTTTTTCCCCCGATGAGACAACAACAATATCTCCAATAACTACATCTTCGAGCTTACAGGCAACAATCTTTTCATCTTTAACTATTGTAACTTCGCTTGGTAGATGTTTACCAATAATATCCAAAGTATCCGCCGCATTTTTCTTACTTATAACTTCTAAGAACTTGCCTATTAATACAAATGTAATAATCATACTTACAGAGTCAAAGTATGCTTCACCATGTTCTCTAAATGTAATGTAAAGAGAGTATAAGTATGTTAATGAGGCCCCAGTGGCAACTAGAAGATCCATATTAACCACTTTGTTTTTCATCCCATAGTAAGCACCACGGAAAAAGACCCAACCGCTATAAAAGAGTACGGGAGTTGCCAATGCACCTTCTGCAATGTTTAAAATAGTCTTCATCTCTTGTGTAATGCCACTAAAGTAACCCGCATACTGAGCCACAGCTATCCACATAACATTCATAGAAGCAAATATAGCAACTGCCATACGTAAATAGTAATCTTTTCTTACTCTATTTGCATGAGCTTCTTGAAGTGTGGCATCGTAAGGGTAGGCATTATAACCTATCGCTCTTATCATATCGATAATCTGTGAGAGTTTTACAACATCTTCCGCCCAGATTATATGTGCTTTGTTGTTAGTAAAATTGATATTTGCTTCTAAAACTCCATCCATCTTATGAAGTGCTTTTTCATTGAGCCAAACACAAGCTGAACAGTGAATCCCTTCTATTATTAAAGAGACTTCATTAAAACCATCACTGTTGGTTTTCACAAACTTATCGTAAAAAGCAGGCGCATTAAAATTTGAAGAGTCTTCATATTGCTTAGTAGGGGGAGTTAATGTAGTTGTACCGGCTTTTTCATAAAAACTATCGAGTCCTTCATCTTCAAGAAGATGAAAAACACCCTGACAGCCATTACAACAAAAATAATGATCATCATCTTTTATCATAACCTCTTTAGAGAACTCTAGATGACAATGTGAACAAGGAATATTATTAGACAAGCTCAAACTTTCCTTTCATCTTATTTTTAACTAATCTCTCATGAGACTCAATGTAACCACTCATGCATATGTAAATGCCATTAGTACTTTTAGCCTTAATAAAACCTAGTGCCATACCTAAATTGACACTTGCCTCTACTTTATCAATTTCAAAAGGTTTCATTGCACCCGTTAATATAATCAATTTATCATCAAACACTTCATCAAGAAATTCTGCACTAAGTGCCATAGTATCAGTGCCGTGAATAATAATAAAGTTTTTTTCTGTCGACTCTTTTATAATATTGGCAAGTAAAGACCTATCTGAAGCATCCATCTCTAAGCTATCCTTATAAACTACACCCGCTAATGAATAGGTAGATGATATGCTATTTAATATAGTTTCAATGGCAAGATTATCAAAAGGAACTTCTAGTTCCCCATTGATTTCATTGTAGCGTTTATTAAATGTTCCACCACTATTTAAAATTAACATTCATTTTTCCATATATCATCTAATTTAGAAACAATTTTAGTCGCCTTAGACTCAGTCATCAAACAACTCTCATCAAGCAAATAAGTCTCTCTTAAGCCAGCATTTAGACCGGATAATATGTCTCTTTCTTTGTCACCAATAATTAAAGAGTTTAACATATCTAAATCAAACTCATCCTTGGCATCAAGTAACATCTGAGATTCTGGTTTTCTACATTTACATACACCTGTTATCTTAGGATGATGCGGGCAATGATAGACATGACTGATAAGTATTCCTTGCTCTCTAAATTTATCAACCATCCATTGAGTGAGGCTTTGAAAATCTTCTTCTGAGTAATACTCTCTCGCTATACCTGATTGATTAGTTACAACAATAATTAAATATCCCAAACACTGATAGTGTTTGCATAAGTCAAATATTCCATCAATAAATACAAAATCATCTTTTTTATGAAGATAGTTAACCTCTACATTTATAACACCATCACGATCTAAAAAAAGTGCTTTGTTCATCTATTAAGAACTAACGCCATCTGCAAAAATCTCTTTTTCGATAATATCACACAGTATGTGTCCTATAAGTATATGAGACTCTTGAATGCGCGGAGTTGAATTTGAAGGAACTATTAAAGATATATCAGCAACTTTTGCCATTTCTCCACCATCCCTACCTGTTAAAGCCACAGTAAAAATATTTTTCTTTTTTGCAGATTCAAAAGCATTAATAATGTTAACAGAGTTTCCAGAGGTAGATATCCCTATAAAAATGTCGCCATCCTGCCCCATTCCTTCCAACTGACGAGAAAAAACTTGATCATAACCATAATCATTCCCTATAGCAGTTAGATTAGAAGTGTCAGTTGTTAAAGCTAAAGATGGTATAGATGGTCTATCAAATCCATAACGACCAACAAGTTCAGCTGCAATATGCTGAGCATCGGCAGCACTGCCACCATTACCAGCTAAGATGGTTTTTTTATCTCCGCGGTAAAGTTCAACACACTTTTTCGCAACATTTTCAATCTCATCTAATAACTGTTCATTCTCATAAATTGCTTGTTTTGTTTCAAAAGATTTTTTTATTTGATTTTTAATATAAGCTTTCATATAGCATCCTAAAATAATATATAAAATAATATCATAACTAAAGCAATAAGAAGATAAGAACAACAGTAATAGAAAGATAAATAAAAAAATAATATGGAAGATAAAATTGATAAGTTAAAAAGTAAATTGGTAAAATATAAAGAGGCAAGAAGTAAAAAATGACAACTAGGCAGCGACCTACGTTTCCAATCCTGAAAGGATAAGTATTATCAGCGATGAGGGGCTTAGCTTCTGGGTTCGGAATGGGACCAGGCGTTTCCCCCTCTCTATAGCCACCTAGACAATCACATTTAAAAGAAC